>NZ_RQSI01000021.1:0-78165 GCF_003856955.1 Novosphingobium sp. LASN5T | reverse complement strand
GACGGCGGCCGCGCGCCTTCGGGCTGCGGCTGGCGCGCCAGCGCGGCCCGGCGCGCCACTTCCGCGCGCCAGGCGGCCAGCCGTTCGCCCGCCTGGCGAAAGCCGTCCATGCCCTGTCGCGTCAAGTCCGTCATCTGGATCATCGCGCCTTCCTGCACTCACCGGGATCAACCTCCGATGAACGCACGGCAATCGCAATTGTTTCAGTTTCGCGTCAATCGCTGCGCGCCGCCGTCAATTTTCCGTCAGCCGCGCCTACCTGGCGGAAACGTTACTTGGCAGGGGGCTGGGGCGTCACATCTTCCGCACCGGTGCATTCGCCCGCGCGCTTCGACTTCATCGACATGGCCATGGCCATCGCCTTGCCGTTCGGCCCCTTGCCATCCATGTTCATTGTCGCGTCGTAGCTTTCGGGCGTATAGGTGCCGCCCATCGTCACCACCTGTTCGCCGCTCGCGGTCTTGCAGGTCATCTTGGCGTCGAGCTTGCCGCCCGCCATCGTGAACGAATCGTATTTGCAGCCATCGCCCACCTGGCCGAAAAATTCACTGTTGGGCTTTTCCACCTGCTCCTTGGTGAGGCAGCTCGACATCGTGCGCGCCTGCCCCATGGCCTGCTGCATCGCCGCCTTGGCTTCCGGCGAAATCCCCTCGATTTCCATCTTCTCGATCTTCACCGTGGTTTCCCAGCGGCCCGGGGTGAAGCGGATATCCGATGCCGCCACCTTCTTGGCTACCTCCGCCACGCTCTCGTTCTTCGCCTCGACCTTCTTCTCGTCGCTGCACGCCGCCAGCGAAAGGCACATACCGGCGACCAGCGCGGGCAACAGGATTCGACGCATGAACATTCCCCTCGGAACAACCGGGCCTCCACAGCGGGAGGCGCCATGACCACGGGCACGCTATAACCCGATTGCATTGCGCGCCAATGATGCAAATCACCCAAAATGCCCGATAGCCGCGCGCGACGGCCGGCACCGGTTGCGGAACGCAGCATGAACAGCCATATCTGCGGGCATGGCTGAACTCGTGATCCGCAGGGGGCTGGAAGAGCCCGACACATCCGGCACCTTCGTGCCGCACAAGCCGCAGCGGCCGGACAAGGTCGAAGGCGGCAAACCGTTCCGGATCGTGTCCGAATACAGCCCCGCGGGCGACCAGCCCGGCGCCATCGCCGATCTTGTGGCCACCGCGCGGGAGGGCGAGAAGACGCAGGTCCTGCTGGGCGTCACTGGTTCGGGCAAGACCTTCACCATGGCCAAGGTGATCGAGGAACTGCAGCGCCCAGCGCTGATCCTGGCGCCCAACAAGATCCTTGCCGCGCAGCTCTATGGCGAGTTCAAGAGCTTCTTCCCCGAAAACGCGGTGGAATACTTCGTCTCGTACTACGACTATTACCAGCCGGAAGCCTACGTGCCCCGGTCGGACACCTATATCGAGAAGGAAAGCTCGACCAACGAGGCGATCGACCGGATGCGCCATTCGGCTACGCGCGCGCTGCTGGAACGCGACGACGTGATCATCGTCGCCTCCGTTTCGTGCATCTATGGCATCGGCTCGGTCGAAACCTATTCGGCGATGATCTTCGACCTCAAGGTGGGAACCAGCGTCGATCAGGGGGAAATCATCCGCAAGCTGGTGGCGCTGCAATACAAGCGCAACGACGCCGCGTTTCAGCGCGGCACGTTCCGCGTGCGCGGCGACAACCTGGAAATCTTCCCGTCGCACTACGACGACACCGCCTGGCGGATCAGCTTCTTCGGCGACGAGATCGAAAGCATTGTCGAGTTCGACCCGCTGACCGGCAAGGCCGGGACCAAGCTGGGCAACGTGCGCGTCTATGCCAATTCACACTATGTGACGCCGGGGCCGACGATGAAGCAGGCGGCCGAGGCGATCCGCTTCGAGCTGTCCGAACGGCTGAAGGAACTGACGGCGGAAGGCCGCCTGCTGGAAGCGCAGCGGCTGGAACAGCGCACCAACTTCGACCTCGAGATGATCGCCGCCACCGGATCGTGCGCGGGGATCGAGAACTACAGCCGCTTCCTGACCGGCCGCCTGCCGGGCGAACCGCCGCCGACACTGTTCGAATACCTGCCCGACAACTGCCTGCTGTTCATCGACGAAAGCCACCAGACGGTACCGCAGGTGGGCGCGATGGCGCGCGGCGACCACCGCCGCAAGCTGACGCTGGCCGAATACGGCTTCCGCCTGCCCAGCTGCATCGACAACCGCCCGCTGCGCTTCAACGAATGGGACGCGATGCGGCCGCAGACCATCGCCGTTTCAGCAACGCCCGGATCGTGGGAGATGGAGCAGGCGGGCGGCGTCTTCGCCGAACAGGTGATCCGCCCCACCGGCCTGATCGACCCGCCGGTGCTGATCCGCCCGGTAGAAGACCAGGTGCAGGACTGCATCAACGAATGCCGCGAAACCGCCGCCAAGGGCTATCGCACGCTCGTGACCACGCTGACCAAGCGCATGGCGGAAGACCTGACCGAGTTCATGCACGAGGCGGGCCTCAAGGTGCGCTACATGCATTCGGACGTGGAGACGCTGGAACGCATCGAACTGATCCGCGACTTGCGCCTGGGCGTCTATGACGTGCTGGTGGGCATCAACCTGCTGCGCGAGGGGCTGGACATTCCCGAATGCGGCCTCGTCTGCATTCTCGATGCCGACAAGGAAGGCTTCCTGCGCAGCGAAACCTCGCTGATCCAGACGATCGGCCGCGCCGCGCGCAACGTGGACGGGCGCGTGATCCTCTATGCCGACCGCATGACCGGCAGCATGGAGCGCGCCATCGCCGAAACCGACCGGCGCCGGGCGAAGCAGCACGAATACAACCAATTGCACGGCATCACCCCCGCCACGATCAAGCGCAACATCCACGATATCGTGGCCGATACCGCGAGCCGCGACGGCGTGCTGGTCGAAGTGGACGCGGAAGGCGCCAACAACCTCGTCGGCCACAACCTGCGCGCCTATATCGAGGAACTCGAAAAGAAGATGCGCGCCGCCGCCGCCGACCTGGAATTCGAGGAAGCCGGTCGCCTGCGCGACGAGATCCGCAAGCTGGAAGCGACCGAGCTTGGCCTGCCGGAGGACGAACGGAAAGCGCCACTGGTAGGCCGCAGCAACGAGGGCAAGCCGGGGACGCGCAAGACCCGGTTCGGGAAGAGCCAGAAGACGAAGTGGGGGCGGTGAGGGTTGCGCCGTAAAGGTTGCCAGGCTAAAAAGTAATTACGTCAAAGGGGCCACTCCCAACAGGCGCGTATCGGGTCCGCCTCCCAAAATGTGAGTAAGACGTCGAGCCACGTGGATCGTGTTCGTCGTTTCTTTTATTCACAGGTCGTATTTATGATCCGCACCTTCGCCGACCCTGAGACCGAACGCATCTGGCTCGGCCAGCGCAGCCGCAAGCTGCCGTCCGACATCCAGCAGGTTGCCCGCCGGAAACTGCGCCTGCTGCATCGTGTCGCCAAGCTCCAAGATTTGCGCATCCCGCCGGGCAACCGTTTCGAGCAGTTGAAAGGCTTCACACCTTCACGATATAGTCTGCGTATCAACGACCAGTGGCGCATCACGTTTCGCTGGTCTGACGGAGGCGCGGACGATGTCCGGATCGAGGACTATCACTGAGGACGAGGGCCTGCTGGACAACGTCCATCCGGGCGCGATCCTGCGTGAGGATTTCCTGATCGGCAGCGACATTCCGGTGGAAGAAGTCGCCGCCGGTACGGGAATCGCGCACGATCGGCTGGAAGCCTTACTGACCTGCTCCGCGCCGGTTGACGCGAACGCGGACCTGCGGCTGGCGCGCTATTTCGGAATCAGCGAAGGTTTTTTCCTCGGCTTGCAAATCGACTTCGATCTTGAAGAGGAACGCCGCGCCCACGGGGACGAACTCTCCCGCATTGCACGCCGCGCCGCCTGACCACCAAGCCCGGTTCTCCCGACCATGCTCATCCGTCCGCTGCTGTTCGGCGCCGCTCTCGCCCTGTCGCTCTCCGCCTGTTCCAAGCCGGCGCCACAGCCCGCTGACGGCGGCGGGCCGCTGGGGGCGGTACGGTTTTCCATTCCCGCCAACGAGCCGATGCCGGGACCACCCGCACCCGATGCCAAAGCGGGGTGGAGCGCCCATGCCGGCGGGGAGGCGGCGCGCTATGGTTTTCCGGGGCAGCCGCCGCTGCTGATGCTGGCCTGCCATGGCGGGCAATTGATCGTCACCCGCCCGGTGCCCGCCGAGATCGGCGCGCAGGCGCTGTTCGCGCTGATCGGCGGAGGGCAGATCCTGCGCCTGCCGGTCGATGCCACCAATCTGCCCGGCGAGCGCGGCTACATCTGGCAGGGCACGATCGCGGCCGACGATCCGCGCGCCGCCGTGTTTACCGGCAGCGGCTTCGACGGCACCCTTCCGGGCGCGGGCAAGATCACCGTAGCGGGCAGCGATGTCGCGCGCGAAGTGGTGCGCCGCTGCCGGAGCCGGGCCGCCGACGAGGACGCATCGCCCCTGCCCCTGCCATCGGCGCCGCCCCCGCCGAAGCCGGCCGAACACGCGGCGACCTGAGGACGCCGGCAGCCGCTGCGGTCAGCGCCAGCTGTGCAGCCAGGTATAGGCGGTATAGGCGTTCTTCGCCGGCAGCCGGCCCGCCGACAGGATCGGGTGGAACCCGATGAACAGACCCACCGCCAGCAGCAGCGCGACCCGGCCCGGCCAGCGCACGCCCAGATCCCACCAGTCGGCCAGCACCACCGCCAGCGCGGCGGTGAGGAACAAGCTGGCCAGCATGTAGTGGTAGTAGAACTGCACCGGCTTGCCGTTCACCGCCCAGAACACCAGGCTGAGGAAATAGAGCGCGAACAGCCCCGCGCGCAGGCGGTTGCCGCGCAGGCCGTCCCACAGGCAGAACAGCAGCGCGGGCAACCCGGCGAGCATCGTGAACGGATTGCCCAGCATCAGCACGCCGCGCTGCGCACCATCGACCTTTTCATAGAGGAACCAGATCGGCCGCAGGTTGAACATCCACTGCCACCACCGGCTCATGTAGGTGTGCGGCTTCACCACGCTGTCCTGCAATTGCAGCATGTATTTCTGCCAGGGCAGCAGCCCGTGCAGCGTCATCGGCTGGACCTTGTAGAAGAAGGCCGGCGCGAACGTGGCGAGGTAGGTCAGGATCGGCAGCAGGCCCAGCCACACCCCGGCTTCGAGCAGCGAGACGCCCGGCACCGGCGCGGCGTCGCGCGCAATCAGGACGTGCCCGCGCCGGCCGGCCAGCGCGCGCCAGCGGTCCCACGCGAACAGCAGGCCGGGCGCGGCGAGCAGCGGCGCGCCGTTCCACTTGGCGCCGAGCGAAAGGCCCAGGAACACGCCCGTCAGCGCCAGATGCAGCCGCGCGCGTCCGGGCCGGCCCTCCCCGCCCCTGCGCCAGGCCAGCGCCCATTGCCAGAACGCCAGCGCCATCGCGCCGCCCATCGCCATGTCCAGCATGGCGATGCGGGCGATCACGAACCAGATGAAGTTGGTGGCCATCAGCACGCCGAACACCAGCGTCGCCCGGCGCGATAGCGTGGCCCACCACATCGCGCGCATGGCCGCGAACAGGCCCAGCGTGCCCACGATCGCCGAGGGCAGGCGCCAGCCAAACGGCGTATCGCCCACCAGCTTCATCGACAGCGCGATCAGTTCCTTGCCCACCAGCGGGTGTTCGGGATTGAGCCGGCTGGACAGTTCGATCAGCCGGCGCGCGGCGGGCAGGTAATGGATTTCATCGAACATCGGCTTCGACGGGATGCCGAGCCGGTGCAGCACCACCACCCAGAACACGAACGCCAGCAGCACGCACCAGCCGAGCGGATCACAATCCCGGCCGGAACGGTGGGCACGATCGAAAGCGGGGGCGTTGTGGAGAAGCGAGGCCATGCCCATCGCCAGATAGGCCGATGCGCGGAACCACGCAATGGGAGGTGACGGGGCACGCCTTGCACCGTCAACGCGCGCGGCGTAAGGCCCTGCGCCATGAAACGGACGACTGGCCAGGACCGCTCGATCACCGCCAAGTGGCGCCCCGCAACCCGCGCCGTGCGCGCTGGCACCTGGCGTTCGGAGATGGGCGAGACATCGGAAGCGTTGTTCCTGACATCGGGCTACAGCTACGACGATGCCGCCACGGTTGCCGCGCGCTTCGCCGGCGAACAGCCAGGCATGACCTATTCGCGCCTCCAGAATCCTACGGTGGCGATGCTGGAAGAACGCATCGCCATGCTGGAAGGCGCCGAAGCCTGCCGCGCGCAGGCCAGCGGCATGGCGGCGATGACCGCCGCGCTGCTCTGCCAGCTTTCCGCCGGCGATCACATCGTTGCCGCCAAGGCCGCGTTCGGATCGTGCCGCTGGCTGGTGGACAGCCTGCTTCCGCGCTTCGGCGTGGAAGGCACGGTGATCGATTCCCGCGACAACGCGGCGTGGGAAGCAGCGATCCGCCCCAACACCAAGGTGTTCTTCTTCGAAACGCCGGCCAACCCGACGATGGACATCGTCGACATGGAATATGTCTGCGGGCTGGCGCGCGCGCATGGCATCACCACCGTGGTCGACAACGCCTTCACCACCAGCGCGCTGCAACGCCCGCTGGAATTCGGCGCGGATGTGGTCGCCTATTCCGCCACCAAGATGATGGACGGACAGGGCCGCGTACTGGCCGGCGCCGTGTGCGGTTCGGACGATTTCATCAACAACAAGCTGCTGCCATTCCAGCGCAACACCGGGCCGAACCTGGCGCCGTTCAACGCCTGGGTCGTGCTGAAAGGTCTGGAAACGCTGGACCTGCGCATCAACCGGCAGAGCGAGAACGCGCTGAAGGTCGGCCGGTTCGTGGAAAGCCGCGTGCCCACGATCCTCCACCCCGGCCTTGCCAGCCATCCCCAGCACGATCTGGCGATGAAGCAGATGTCGGCCTGTGGTTCGATCTTCTCGATCGTGCTCGATGGCGGGCGCCAACAGGCCCACGCGCTGCTGGATGCGCTGCAACTGATCGACATCTCCAACAACATCGGCGATTCGCGTTCGCTGATGTGCCACCCCGCCTCGACCACGCACTATTCGGTCGCCCCCGAAGCGCGCGAGGACATGGGCGTGACCGAGGGGATGCTGCGCCTGAACGTCGGCCTGGAAGATCCGGACGACCTGATCGAGGATCTGGATCAGGCGCTTAGCAAAGCCGGGCTCTGAGGGCCGGCCTCTGGCACCGGGAACACATCCCCGTTGCATCCGTTCGTGGACAGTCGGGCAAAACCCCGGCTAGTTTGGTCCCGAACGGGCAGCGGGGAGCAGTCGATTGCTGGCGGAAGAGCATCTTTCCGCGATCATCCAGTCGTCGGATGACGCCATTATCAGCAAGCAGCTCGACGGCACGGTCATAAGCTGGAATCCGGCCGCAACGCGAATCTTCGGGTACGAAGAAGCGGAAATGGTCGGCCAGTCCATCCGCCGTCTGATTCCGGCCGATCGCCAGGGCGAGGAAGACGCGATCATCGGCCGCATCCAGCGCGGAGAGCGCGTGCGGCATTTCGAAACGATCCGGCTGCGCAAGGATGGCACGCCCATCCGCGTTTCGTTGACGATTTCGCCCGTGCTCGATGCCGAAGGCCGGATTGTCGGCGCAAGCAAGATCGCGCGGGACGTGACCGACCAGTTCGCCGCCGCCGAAGCGCTCAAGGAAGGCGAGCGCCGCTTCCGCATGCTGGCGGACAACATTTCGCAACTGGCGTGGATCGCGGCGCCCGATGGCGGGCTGAACTGGTACAACCGCCGATGGTACGACTACACCGGCACCCGGTTCGAGGACATGCAGGGCTGGGGGTGGGCTGCTGTCCAGCACCCCGATCATCTCGAACGGGTCCGTGAAAAGTTCGCACGGCACATCGCCGCCGGGCGCGAATGGGAAGACACGTTTCCCCTGCGCGGGCGTGACGGCAGCTATCGCTGGTTCCTTTCGCGCGCGAAGCCGATCCGGGATGAGCGCGGCGTGATCCTGGCCTGGTTCGGTACCAACACCGACGTGACCGAACTGCTCGACAAGGAAGAGCAGATCCGCATCCTGCTGATGGAAGTGAATCACCGCTCCAAGAACATGCTGGCCGTGGTGCAGGCGCTTGCCCGGCGATCGGGCAACGTCGATCCGGTGTTTCTCCAGCGCTTCGAACAGCGGCTGGCCAGCATGTCCGCCAATCAGGACCTGCTGGTGCGCCGCGGCTGGGCGACGATTCCGATGGGCGAACTGGCCGACGCGCAGCTCGCCATTCTCGATGGCGAGAGCCGCAGCCACGTTTCCACGGACGGCCCGCACATCGACCTTGCCCCGCGCGCGGCCGAAGTTATCGGCATGGCGCTGCACGAACTGGCCACCAATGCGATCAAGTACGGCGCGCTTTCCCTGTCCGGCGGAAGCGTCAACCTGGCGTGGCGCGAAGCGGACGGCCGGTTTGTGGTGGAGTGGCGGGAACGGGGCGGCCCCGCCGTTGCCGCACCGCGCGAGAGCGGTTTCGGCACCACGCTGATCCGCCATATCCCCGCGCGCAGCCTGTCGGCGAACGTGACGCTGGATTATGCGCAGGAAGGCTTGCTGTGGCGGCTGGACTGCGACGCGGACGTCGCCCGCAATCTCGCTTCAACCTGATCGCGCGCGCCGGCCGACCTGCCCGATCAATCCGTTTTCGCGCCTTCCAGCGCGGCGAGTCGTGCCTTGAGCGTTTCCACTTCCTCGCGCGCGGCAGCGGCCATGTCCTTCACCGCGTCGAATTCCTCACGGCTGACGAAATCGAGGCCACCGAACACCTCGCGAACCTTTTCGCGCGCGGTCTCGCCCGCTTCGCGGCCGACGCCGGCAAGCGTTCCGGCAGCGCTGTTCATCAGCTTGACGAAATCGGCGATCAGCGGGTTTTCGCTTTGCATGGCAATCTGTCCTGAAACTGGTGATGCCGCCTAGATGGGGCCGATTGCCGCCGGCCGCAAGGTGCGATCAGTGCCCGAGTTGCACCCGCACCGTCGCCCCCGCAGGTGCAGCCCCGTCGGCATGCGGATTGAGCGTCAGCAACTGCCAGTTGAGCAGCGATGCAAAGCAGACCCACGCGAGATAAGGGAGCAGCAGCCCCGCCGCCAGCGGACGCACGCGCCAGAACAGCGCGATGGTAACCGCCAGCGCCAGCGCCAGCGCCCCGATGATCCCCAGCGCGAGCGCGATCCGGTGCAGGCCGAAGAACACGGGGCTCCACGCCAGATTAAGCGCGAGTTGCACGACGAACGTGGCCACCGCCAGCCCACGCCCCCGCGCGCCCCGCGCCGAAAGCACCATGGCCAGCGCAACGCCCATCAGCACGTAAAGCACCGTCCACACGATCCCGAACGTGGCGGGCGGCGGATAGAGGCCGGGCTTGGTCAGCGCCGCGAACCAGGGGTTGTCAGGCCCGCTGCCCGCGCTTCTTCCCGAAAGGAAGCCCAGCGCGAGGACGAGCGGAACCGTGAAAAGCGACCAGCGCAACAGGCTGGCCCGAAGCTGTGCGGGCGAAGCGAGGTATCTCATGGCACCTTACTGCGGGCAGAGTCCGGAGAAGCCGGCGCCCTTCGTGATTCGCCCGGGATATTGGCGGGCCGATGCCGGCCGCGCAATGTCACAAACGCGCACAATGCGCGGTTCAGGCGCGAAAAGCCGCGATCAGGAATTCCACATTGCCTTCCGGGCCGGTGATCGGGCTTTCCACGATCCCATCCACCTCCCAGCCCTCGCCCTCAAGCCAGGCCCGGACCTCGGCACAGACGCGCGCGTGCAGCGCCGGATCGCGCACCACGCCGCCCTTGCCCACTTCCGCCCGGCCGACCTCGAACTGCGGCTTGATCAGGGCGACCAGCCGCGTCGGCCGCGCGGCCAGCGCCAACGGCACCTCCAGCACCTTGCGCAGCGCGATGAAGCTGGCGTCGCACACCACCCAGTTCGCCGACCTGCCGATGTGCGCAGGCGTGAGCACGCGGGCGCTGGTCTGTTCCAGCACGGTGACGCGCGGGTCCTGCCGCAGCTTCCACGCCAGCTGGTTGGTGCCCGAATCGACCGCGAAAACGTGATCGGCCCCATTCTGGAGCAGAACGTCGGTGAAACCGCCGGTGGAACTGCCGACGTCCATCGCGGTCACGCCGCGCGGGTCCAGCGCGAAATGCGCGATCGCGTGGGCCAGCTTGATTCCGCCGCGCGAAACCCACGGGTGGTCGCGCCCGCGCACGTCGAGCGCGACGTCCGCGGGCACCGTTTGCCCGGCCTTGGCGATCTTCGCCTCGCCGGCATAGACCAGCCCCGCCAGGATCAGCGCCTGCGCCCGCGCGCGGCTTTCGACCAGCCCGCGTTCGACCAGCAACTGGTCCACGCGGACCTTCGCGGCCGGCTTGGCAGGTCGGGTGGGCTTCACCGAAGCGGAAGGAGGCGGGGTTGAGGTCACCTCCCGTTCCTTTCATACAACGGGCATGAAGATCAACCACAGCGCGCGACACCGTCGCCCCCGCGTCGCGATTTCCGCCCCGGCCAATTCCGCCCTGGCCGTGCTGGCGGCTACGCTGGCGCTTGCCGGCTGCGTCGCCGCACCGGCGCCGCCCCCGGCGCCGCAACCCACCCCGCGGGTGACGCCGGCACCCCCAGCGACGCAGACAACAGCGCCGCCGCCGGCCTTTCGCGACTGGCGCGATGCCCCGCAGACGGCGGGATCGTGGTTCTATCACGCAACGCCAAACGGCGGCATCGCGCAGTTTTCCAACCCGCCGAGCGCCACGGCACTGCTCAGCCTGCGCTGCGACCGCGCGGCCCGCACGGTGACAATTGCGCGGGCGGGCGCGGCACCGGGGCCGCTGCCGATGTCGGTAACCACCAGCACGCAGACGCGCCCGCTCAGCGCAGCCCCTTCGCGCGCGCAAACGCTCGAGGCCGTTCTGCCTGCGGGAGACCGTTTGCTGGATGCCATGGCGTTCAGCCGGGGCCGCTTCGCGGTGGAGGTGAACGGCCTTCCCACGCTCTATCTGCCGGCGTGGTCGGAAGTGGGCCGCGTGATCGAGGATTGCCGGGGCTAGCGGGCCTTGCGTCCGGGCTTTCCGACGCGCCATTTTGCACACGCGAAGTCTCGATACTGACGCCAAAAAAGTTGAATGCAAGTCTTGTTGTTCGCGCCCGAATGACTCACATTCTGGTCAAGGCCGGAGGGCCTCAGACGCTCCCGGTCCAGCCGCTCGCAAGGCGGCGATCTTTGGCTCAACAGCGCGAAAGGAGGTGATCCGATGTCTCATGGTTCAGCAGAGAGGTCGGTACAGTCCCGCGCGAGGCATTATCGCTGAGTTTCGATTAAGCGATAAAGGCTTCGTGGGCGGCACTTCCGGCCGCTGACCATGCGAAGGGCTGCTTCCGGGTTACCGGGGCGGCCCTTCACATTTATTACAAACTGCTTGCGTTTCGCGTAATAATAGTTCACGGCGCTTTCCTTGCCGATTCCTGCGGAAGGACTGACTGCCATGGCGACGCTCGCCGAATCCGAAATGACCTTCGCCCACCTGCCCCACCCCGCCCCGCTGGCGGCGGATGCGCGCGCGGCGGTGCTGGCCGATCCGGGCTTCGGCAAGGTCTTTTCCGACCACATGGTATCGATCGACTGGGACGAGGAACGCGGCTGGCATAGCGCCTCCGTCATTCCCTATGGCCCGATCCCGATCAACCCGGCCGCTGCGGTGCTGCACTATGCCCAGGAAATCTTCGAGGGGCTGAAGGCCTATCGCCTCGCCGATGGCGGCATCGCCCTGTTCCGCCCGGAAGCCAACGCGGCGCGCTTCAACGCTTCCGCCCGCCGGCTGGCGATGCCCGAACTGCCCGAAGCGCTGTTCGTGCAGGCGGTGAAGGAAATGGTGCTGGCCGACAAGGACTGGTTCCCGACCGTGGAGGGCGGGTCGCTTTACCTGCGCCCGTTCATGTTCGCATCGGAAGCCTTCCTCGGCGTGCGCCCGTCGAAGCAGTACAAGTTCCTGGTGATCGCCTCGCCAGCCGGCAACTACTTCAAGTCGGGCGCGCCGGCGGTGTCGATCTGGGTGAGCGACTTTACGCGCGCCGCACCGGGCGGCACCGGCGCGGCCAAGTGCGGTGGCAACTACGCCGCCAGCCTCGTCCCCACCGCCGAAGCCTTCGAACGCGGCCATGACCAGGTGCTGTTCCTCGATGCGGTCGAGCGCAAGTGGGTGGAGGAACTGGGCGGCATGAACCTGTTCTTCGTGTTCGATGACGGTTCGATCCTCACGCCCGAACTGACCGGCACGATCCTGCCCGGCATCACCCGCGAAAGCCTGATCCGGCTGGCGCAGGAAGAAGGCCTCACCGTGCGCGAAGGACGCTACAGCCTGGACCAGTGGAAGGCCGACGCCGCTTCGGGCAGGCTCGTCGAAACCTTCGCCTGCGGCACGGCGGCGGTGGTTACCCCGGTCGGCCGCGTTTCCGGCCACGATGGCGCGTTCACGATCGGATCGGGCGGCCCGGGCCAGCTCACGCAGAAGCTGCGCCAGAAGCTGGTGGCGATCCAGCGCGGCGACGCGCCGGATACGCACGGCTGGGTCAAGCGGATCGCCTGACCGACACCGGAGGGCGATCTGGAGCCGGATGTCCATCATCCCGCATCGTCATTGCGAGGGGCGTAGCCCCGCGGCAATCCAGAGTTACATGGCGCGGCTCTGGATTGCTTCGCTGCGCTCGCAATGACGAAGCGGGTCAAAGGCAAGTCATACTCTAGTAGTTCCACTGCAACTGACTGCGGATGACGCTGCCCTCCGCCCGGCCGAGGCGGCGTTCATCGGCTTCGTTGCGCTTCATTCGGGCATAGGCCAGCGTCAGCTCGATCGCCTTGATCGGCTGCCATTCCACGCCCAGTTCCACTTCGTCGGTTTCCAGGCGCGGCGCGTTGATCGCCGCCTTGTAGCCGCCGCGATACCGCTGCCAGCGCGCATAGGGCATGAACGGTCCGATCGGGGATTCCTCGACCCGGTACATCGTCTGCACATAGCCGCCGTCCAGCTTCTTCGCGCGGATGGCCTGCGCCGCGACATCGAATTCCGGCCCGCGCCCCCAGTTCCATTCAGCCTGAATCCCGAACGGCTGGGGATAGAGGATGGCGTGCAGGCCCACGCGGTTGTCATCGAACGCCACCGGGCTCACCCCGCCGGTGCGGATATCGGGCTGCACCTTGTTGCGCATCAGCGACGCGCCCAGTTCCAGCACCTGCCCTTCAAAGGCGTCGCCCAGTCCGTCGAGCCGGAACGGCCATGTGCCCATGGCGGTTAGCATCAGCGTCTTGTTCTGTTCGGACCGGGCAATCCCCTGGCCGTTGAACGCACCCAGCGAAAACGCACCATAGCTGCCGAACAGCTTCTGCCCCTTCCTGCCCAGATCGTCCCAGATCCGCTGCACGCGCGCCGGCGTATAGAACGCGATCACGCCCAGATCGCGCTCGCCCGGAACCGCGCTGTTGATGGCATCGGAACGGTCGAGCGGGAGCCGGTTGGACGACGATTGCAGGTTTTCCCAGCCATAGGGCACTTTCGATTGCCCGAAGCGCAGCTTGAAGCGCTTGGCCCGGTCCAGCGCGACATCGACATAGGCATCGCGCAATTGTCCGAACGTCTCGCGCCGTTCGCCGACCGACTGGTTGGCGACGGCGGTGGCGAAATCGTGCTGGAGATAGAACGAGATCCGGTCGGTCAGGTCGCCCTGGAAGACGAGCCGCACCCGCCGGAGCGAAAAATTGCCGGCATCGTTCAGCCCGCTGTCCGAAACGGAGCGCAGGCGCGAACGGTTTCCCGGGGCGGTGGCATCGCCGGAGATGATGCTGTTGAAGCGCAACTGGGTATAGCCGCGCATCTGGATGCGTTCGTACCACGCTTTCGCACGCGGGGGAGTGCCGGACGAAGCGACCGGCAAGGGCGCGGCAGGTGCTGGCGCCGCCGATGCAAGCGCCACGGGCGCCGGTGCGGGTGTGGGTTCTGGTGCTGCGGAAGCCGCCACCTGTCCGCTCGCCGCGCCCGCCGGTGCCGCCTTCGTCGCGGCGAGCGCCGCCGTCAGCGTTTGCACGGCCGCTTTCAGTTCATCGATCTGGCGCTGCAGTTCTTGCACGCTCTGCGCCCGCGCGGCTGCCGGAGGCAGCGCAACCATGGCCGCTATGATCAGCGCTGACGCGCCGCGTCCCTTCATCAGTCGCCCCTTCCGCCGAAACCCTGTGCCGTTGCGGCACGCGAATCCGGCTGCGGGGCAAGCCCCGCGATTGTCCCCGAAGCAGGCGATGCGAAATGCGGTGCCCCTTCCCTGGCAGGGGCATTATGACGCTTGTGTTACACTTTTTTGACGTTCAATTGACCAAACTTCAGTCATACGCGCGCGCCCGGAAAAAGCGCGGTGTTGCACCCCGGCCCCGGCCATGGCATCCCGCGCCATCGCTTAACCGCGCGATTAGGACGCGCGGCTGAAACGCAGCTGGAGAGAACAGGCATGTCGATTTCGTTCAAGGACCGGGTCGCTATCGTTACCGGCGCCGGCGGTGGGCTGGGCCGCGCCTATGCGCTCGAACTGGGACGGCGCGGCGCCAAAGTCGTGGTCAACGATCTGGGTGGATCGCGCGACGGCACCGGGGCTTCGGATGCGGCGCAGAAGGTCGTCGAGGAAATTCTTGCCGGCGGCGGCGAAGCCATCGCCAACGGCGGGTCGGTGACCGAATACGAGCAGATGGCCGAGATGGTCGCACGCGCCAAGGAAAAGTGGGGCGGCGTCCACGTCCTAATCAACAACGCCGGCATCCTGCGCGACAAGAGCTTCACCAAGATGGAGCCCGCCGATTTCGAACTGGTGGTCAAGGTCCACCTGATCGGCTCGGCCTTCGCCACCAAGGCGTGCTGGGACCTGATGCGCGAACAGAACTACGGCCGCATCCTGATGACCGCTTCGTCCACCGGGCTGTTCGGCAACTTCGGGCAGGCGAACTATGGCGCGGCCAAGCTCGGCCTCGCCGGACTTACCAAGACGCTGTACCTCGAAGGCGCGAAATACAACGTGAAGGTCAACACGCTTGCCCCCGTCGCGGCAACGCGCATGACCGAGGACATCCTGCCCGAGGAAGCCTTCAAGCTGTTCGGCCCGGAGAACGTCGTCCCGGCAGCGCTGTTCCTCGTTTCGGAAGACGCCCCCAGCAACGCCATCGTTGGCGCGGGCGCAGGCGCTTACCATTCGGCGTGGGTCACGATGAACAAGGGCGTGGTCCTGCCGCCGGCGGAACGCACCGTGGAAGGCTTCGCCGCGGCGTGGGACCGCATTTCCGACCGCACCGGCGATTTCGTGCCGGCATCGGGATCGGAACAGAGCCAGGTCATCATCGGCCAATTGCAGGCCGCGATGAAAGGCTGATCGGCAGGAAGAATGGCCAGCCGCAATCATGACACCACAATAGCGATGATTGCGGCTGACTTTCCCGACCGGCGCGCTAGGATTCAACAGCGAACCGGGAGAGCGCGATGACAATCGAGGATGGCAGGCGGATACTGGCCGGCCGCGCCAAGGCCCTTTCCATCGTCCTGCTGCTGTTCGTGGCGGCCGATCTGGCGCTCTCCGTCATCACCGCCCTGGGCCTGCTCGATCAGGCCGCCACCGACCCGATGGCCGCCCGCATCGCGATCGCGGCGGGTCTGGCCCAGTTCGGGTGCCTTGTCGCCAGTGCGGTCACCACATCGATGTGGCTCTATCGCGCCAACGACAACCTGCGCCAGACGGGCGCCACGCTGACCTATGGCCCCAACGGCGCCTGGGCGTGGTATCTGGTGCCGGTGGCCAATCTGTTCAAACCGTTCCAGGCCATGCAGGAAATCTGGGACGCCAGCCTTGGGGCGTCATCGGAAGCGGCAAGCCATGGCCAGGCGTTGCTGCGCCTGTGGTGGGGATGCTGGATCGGCGGCAATATCCTCGCCACCCTGGCCCAGCGCCTGGAAGACGTGAACCATGCCGTCGCCACCGTGCTCGGCTTCGGCGCAACCGCCAGCCTCGCCGGGTCCGCGTGGTTCCTCTATCGCATCGTGGGCGAGATCACCGAAGCGCAGCAGGCGCGGGAGACAGCGGCGGTGTTTGCCTGACCGGCCCCCGGACCGGCGCGGGCGCAGGCGCGCAATCGCCCCGCTCGGCCCCGATCATCTGCATGGACCGGACCCGCGCCAGTGCCTCCGCCCGGCTGACAGGGTGCGCCACCCCGCTGGTGGCATCGATCACCAGCGGCTCCAGGCAATCGGGTGCCAGCCGCGCTTGCGGCGTGTCTTTCGCGCGGTAGGGCACCAGCAGCAGCCAGTGGTCGGAACGGAACAGCACGCGGATCAGCGGACCGTTCGGCGCTTCGGCGCGGTTCTGGCGCTTGCGTGCGGGCGCCGCGTCGGAGCAGGCGGAAAGCAGCAGAAGCGACAGCAGCAGGCCGGCGCGTGCGCAGCCGTATCTCCTAATCGTCCACCACCTTGAGCAGCTTGCGTTCGAGCGGGACAAGAACGCCGGCCAATTCATGCCCGCGCTTGAGCACTTGCCCCGCCTCGCCATAAAGCGCCCACATGCCCTGCCGGGTCCGCAAGGCCGGGCATTTCTCGATCCGGGCGCTGGGCCGCTCGGCAGTGCGCCGAAAGGCCGAGAAGCTGGCAGCATCGCGCCCGAAATCCATCGCATAGTCCCGCCAGATGCCAGCCGCGACCATGCGCCCGTAGAGATCGAGAATCCGCATGAGTTCGTCACGCGCGAACGCCACCTGCGGCACGGCGCGCGCATGGGGAAAGGGAATGACCGTGCCGGCGGGAGCCCCGCCCGACGCGTCCGCTCCGCCCGGCCCGCTCAGGTCCGCGACCTCCGCCGCGTGGGCGACGGCGCGGTTCCGTCACCATCGGCGGTTTCGAGCTGAGCCGCCACGAGCGCGGCCACCTGCGCCTTGAGCGCGGCGACTTCCGCCTCCAGTTCATCGACCCGGGTGCCACCCGCCGGCTCGCACGGCTCCTTGCAGGGCGTGCCATAGGGGATGAAGTCCTTGAGCCAGGTTTCGACCGGGACCAGCGTGGAGCGAGCCTTGAGGCCGATCATCGTGGCGCCTTCGGGCACATCCTCGGTCACCACCGCGTTGGCCCCCACGCGGGCGCGCTGGCCCACCGTGATCGGGCCGAGAATCTGCGCGCCCGATCCGATGATCGCGTTGTCCTGCAACGTGGGGTGGCGCTTGCCGGGCACGCCGTTGGCGGGGTTGGTGCCGCCCAGCGTCACGCACTGGTAGATCGTGACGTTGTCGCCGATCTCGGCCGTTTCCCCGATCACGGTAAAGCCGTGGTCGATAAACAGGTGTCGGCCGATCTTCGCGCCGGGATGGATGTCGATTCCGGTCATGAAGCGGGAAAAGTGATTCACCGCGCGGGCCAGGAAATAGAGCTTCCCCTGAAACAGCCAGTGCGCCACGCGATGCAGCGCCACCGCCCACAGGCCGGGATAGAGCAGGATTTCCCAACGCGAACGCGGCGCGGGATCGCGCGCCTGGATCGAATCCAGATAGTCGATCAGTTTCGCGAACATGGGCCGATTCTCCCTCTTTTCACGGCTCAAGGCAAGCGCGGCGGTTGCCGGCCCGTGCGCTCGCCGCCCTCGCCCCCTGAAACGGCGAGCGCATCGCGCAGCAGCGATATGGTGACGGATGCCTTGCGCTCAAGGCTCAGCCTGTCGATTGTTTCGACAAGCCGTTCCGCCGCCGCATGGGTCCGCTCGATGCGTGGCAGCAGATAGGCCAGCGCGCCATCGCCCAGCACCAGCCCGCGCCGCGCCGCGTGCGCTTCGATCAAGGCCTCCAGCAGGGCATCATCCGGCGCGCCGATTTCCAGCGGCAGCGCCGCGCCCAGCCGGGAAGCGAGATCGGGCAGGGTCACCTTCCATTCGCCCGGGGCGGCGTTGCTGACGATCAGCAGCGGCCGGCCTTCCGCCTGGGCGCGGTTCCAGCGGTGGAACAGCTCGTCCTGCGGCAGGCTGTCGGCGTCGTCCACCACATCCCCCACCCCGCTTTCGGCAAACCAGCGCGCCAGCAGGCTCTTGCCCGAACGCGGCGGCCCGGACAGGATCGCGGTGCGGAACGGCCAGTCCGGCGCGGCGCGCAAGCCATCGATCACCGGCTGCAGCGACGGCCCGATGGCAATCGTCTCCGCCCCCACGGCGGTCACCAGCGGCAAGGCGATCTGCGACATGCGATTCATCGACCGGAACGCGCGCGCGCCCGCCGGCCATATACGGATCGCCGGTTACTTGCGGATAGAAAGCGCATTGGCGCCCTGCGTGACTTTCCAGCCCTGCGCGCGCAAAGCCGCCGCCAGCGCTTCAAGATCGCCGGCAAACGTCACGCGCATCACCGAAGTGCCGCCGATCGCGATGCTGGTCGTCGCCACGCCCTGCACCCCCGCTGCCGCGCGAACGCCGGCCAGCCCCGAATCGACCGCCGCGCCATCGGGCGTAGCGAATTGCACGATGAAGGTCGTGGCGGGCGCCGCTGTGGTCGATGCTGCGGCCGCGGGGATGCCATCGAGACCTGCGACCGGACCGGCGGCGGGCGCCGGACCGAGCTGGCCCAGCGCCTGCTCGATCAGCTTGGGATCGATCTTGGTGGCCATGTTGATCGTGGGGTCAGGGGTCAACTGGCCATTGGCCAGCGCGCCCGCATAGATGCCATCGATCCGGCGCACCGCATCCGCCAGCATCGCCGGCAGCTTGTCCTCGCTCTCGGCGGTCAGCTGAAAGCTGCCCAGGAAGCGGTTATCCGGGCCATAGCGCGCGGTAAAGGTGCCGCGAATCGGCCCGCCCGGCCATTGCCGTTCCAGCCGCGCGATCGGTACGACCACATCCGCCGCGCCGAATTCATCGAGGATCAGCCGCCACCAGTTGCGGCTGCGGCGCGAAACCTGACCGGCCGTGAGCAGCAGCGAATCGGCACCGCCACCGTTGGGGCGCACATAGTCGATCACGCTTTCGCCGGTGCGGAAATCGGCCCAGGCCTTCTGCCAGGGCGTACGCGTTTCGAACACCGAACCCGCACCGCCCTGATAGAGTACGGGAATCACCAGCATCGGCGCGGACTTAGCGTGCGCGCCCTGCAAGCCAAGATATTGCGACGTCCGGGCGCGATCGAAGATCAGGCCCAGCCGCGCGATATAGCGGTGCGGGCCGATTTCCTCCTTTTCGACCACCACCGCCGACACCAGCGAATCGATCGTGCCGTCATCCAGCGCCGGTGCGCCGCCGCTGCCCAGATGGTTGTGTTCCCACAACTTTTCCCAGCCCTTGCGCTGCGCTTCGCGCCAGCCCTTCATGCGCGCGTCCTCGGCATTGTCGCCCGAGACGTTCACCTCGATGCCGCCAACCTCGAAATCGCCGTTGCTGGCGATCGGCGCGATGCCGCGATCGCCCTCGATCTGCGCAAGCAGCGCGGGGCCGGCAAAAACCAGCGCAAGCGCCGACGCACCGCCGATTCCCGCGGCGATCCAGGCCTTCCGGCTCAACTTCGGCATCTGCATTGCGCGCGGAACGGCCAAGGGAACTCCCGTAGAATGGCCGCCGGACCCTGTTGTTCGCGACCTCTTCGCGGGCGCTTTTGCCGAAAGGCAAGTGGAAATCCAAGCAGGAAAGCGCTAGGCGGCGGCGATCATGGCAACCGACAACACTCCTTCGCCCCAAAGCTACAGCTACGAACAGGCTGGCGTTTCCATCGCCGCAGGCAATGCGCTGGTCAAGGCGATAGGCCCTTTGGCCCGTGCCACCGCCCGCCCCGGAGCGGACGCGGAACTCGGCGGATTCGGTGGCTTTTTCGACCTGCGCGCCGCCGGCTACAAGGACCCGCTGCTGGTGGCCGGGAACGATGGCGTGGGCACCAAGGTCAAGCTGGCCATCGACCACGACCGACACGACCACATCGGTATCGATCTTGTCGCGATGTGCGTGAACGACCTGATCGTACAGGGCGCGGAGCCGCTGTTCTTCCTCGACTACTTCGCCACCGGCAAGCTGGATAACGGCGTGGCGGAGCGGGTCGTCGCCGGCATCGCCGAAGGCTGCAAGATCGCCGGCTGCGCGCTGATCGGTGGCGAAACGGCGGAAATGCCGGGCATGTACGGCCCCGGCGACTACGACCTTGCCGGCTTCTGCGTGGGCGCGGTGGAACGTGGCGAACAACTGACCGGCGATCGCGTGGCGGAAGGCGACGTGCTGCTGGGGCTGGCTTCGTCCGGCGTCCATTCCAACGGCTATTCGCTGGTGCGCCGCCTCGCCGCAGACAAGGGCTGGAAGCTCGAACGCCCGGCCCTGTTCGACAACGAACGCCTGCTGATCGATTACCTGATCGAACCGACGCGGATCTACGTGAAAAGCCTGCTGCCCGTGGTCCGTTCGGGCCGGGTCCATGCGCTGGCGCATATCACGGGCGGCGGATTGCTCGAAAACGTGCCGCGCGTGCTGCCCGCCGGGCTTCATGCGCGGATCGATGCCGACGCGTGGGAACAGCCGCGCCTGATGGCGTTCCTGCAGGCGCAGGGCAACATCGAGCCGCAGGAAATGGCGCGCACCTTCAACTGCGGCGTGGGCATGGTGCTGGCCGTCGCGCCGGCGGACGTCGCGTCGGTGACCGCCGAGCTTGAAACGGCGGGCGAAACCGTGTTCCGCGTCGGCGAAATCGTGCAGGGCGAGAAGGGCTGCACCGTGACCGGCAGCGCCGAAACCTGGTCCGCGCGCGCCGCATGGGAAGCGACGCACCTTGGCTGACCGCGCGCCCGTCGCCGTCTTCATCTCGGGCAGCGGCACCAACATGGCCGCGCTGCTCTATGCCAGCCGGGCGGAAAACTGCCCGTACCGCATCGTCCTCGTGCTTTCGAACAACCCGGACGCATCGGGGCTGAAGCTGGCCGAAGCCGAAGGTGTGGCGACGTTCTGCCTGCCGCACAAGGGCATCGCGCGCGCCGACCATGACGCGGCCATGGAAGCGGAAGTCGTCCGCGCCGGCGCGCGCTTCATCGCGCTGGCGGGATACATGCGCATCCTTTCCCCCGCATTCGTCGGCCGCTGGGAAGGCCGGATGCTGAACATCCACCCCTCGCTGCTGCCGAAATACAAGGGCCTGCACACGCACGATTGCGCGATTGAGGCGGGCGACAGCCACGGCGGCTGCTCGGTCCATCTCGTCACCGCCGAACTCGACGACGGCCCGATCCTGGGCCAGACGCCGGTGGCGATCCTGCCAGGCGATACCGGCGACACCCTGGCCGCGCGCGTGCTGATCGCGGAACACCAGCTCTATTCGCGCGTGCTGGCCGACTTCGTGACGCGCGAAACCGCGCCGGACTACCTTGTCGCGCAAGTGCGCGAACGCGCCATGGCGCTGCCCGAGGCGGACGAAGTCACCAGCCACGGCATGCCTTGCTTCGGCGTAACGAAGGGCAAGAAGTTCGCCTACATCTCGATCGACCACCACGGCGACGGCCGGACGGCGCTGCTGGTCAAGATCAGCGGGCTGGACGAACAGGAACAGCTGATCGAAAGCGATCCGGCGCGCTATTACCGGCCGGCCTATTTCGGCGATGGCTGGATCGCGATCCGGCTCGACCTGGGCGATACCGACTGGGACGGCATCGCCGACTGGCTGCGCCGAAGCTGGGCCGCCATCGCCCCCAAGCGCCTGGCCGCAATGATGGACTTCTGACGGGCGCTTTCCGCGTTCCTCGCTGCCTGACCCTTTACAGGCGCCCGCGCGCGTGGGACGCAGAGGGCGATGACGCTTTACCAGCTTGAAGTTACCGGCGCGCTCCTTCTCGTCGCGGCGGAAATATGGGCGCTGTTGCGCGCCATGCTGCGGCCGCACCGCGAACCCGAATCGCGCGTCGCCTGGCTTGTGGTCATCCTCATGTTCCCGGTCGTCGGCGTGCTGGGCTACCTGCTGCTGGGTGAAACGCTGCTCAGCCGCGACCGGAGGCGGCGCGGCGCGGAGATCGATGCCGCGCTGCCCCGCCCGCCCGGCGACATGGCCGCGCATTGCCAGGTGAGCCAGAGCCCCTATGCCGCGCCGTTCGCGCTGGCGAGCACGGTCAACGCGCTGGAGCCGGGCGGTGGCAACGCCGCCCGCCTGTTCACCGACAGCAATGCCGCGATCGACGGCATGATCGCGGACATCGAGGCGGCACGGGACACGGTCCACCTGTGCTTCTACATCTGGTTGCCCGACAACAACGGCACGCGGCTGGCCGAAACCATGGCCCGCGCCGCCCGGCGCGGGGTGCGCGTGCGCGTGCTGGCCGATGCGCTGGGATCGCGCCTGATGACATCGTCGCCGCTGTGGCGGATGATGCGCGAAGCGGGCGTGGAAGCCCTGCCCGCGCTGCCGGTGGGCAATGTACTGTGGACGATGCTGCGCGGCCGCGTAGACCTGCGCAACCACCGCAAGGTGCTGGTGATCGACAACCGCATCGCCTGGTGCGGCAGCCAGAACGCCGCCGACCGCGAATTCCGCATCAAGCCCCGCTTCGCGCCGTGGGTGGACATCATGACCCGCTGGGAAGGACCGGTAACGCGGCAATGCCAGTTCCTGTTCGCGTCCGACTGGATGGCCGAAGGCGGGGACGACGTATCACCGTTGCTGATCGACGCTTGCGAGGAGACGGACGAACGGCCGGGCGACATAATCGCGCAGGTCATCGGCACCGGCCCCACGCTGACGTATGCGGCGATGACCGCCTGCTTCGCCGAACTCATCCATTCCGCGCGGCGCGAACTGGTGATCAGCACGCCCTATTTCGTGCCAGACGAACAACTGCTCTACGCGCTGCTGTCCACTGCGCGGCGCGGCGTGGACACGGTGCTGATCGTGCCCGCGCGCAACGACAGCCGCTTCGTCGCGGCCGCCTGCCGCAGCTATTACCATGCGCTGCTGGAAGCCGGGGTGAAGATCCACGAATACCGGCCCGGCCTGCTCCACGCCAAGACCATGGCCGTCGACGGGCAGGTGACGATGATCGGTTCGGCCAATCTCGACCGCCGCAGCTTCGAGCTGAACTACGAGAACAACATCCTGTTTCTCGATCCGACGCTGACGAGCGCGATCCGGGCCACGCAGGACCACTGGATCGCGCAGTCCGTGCCCATCACCGCCGCGATCGTGGCCGGATACAGCCTGCCCCGCCGCCTGTGGCAGAACCTTGCCGCGATGATGAGCCCGCTGCTCTGAGAGTCAGATTTCGGCGTAATCGACCTGCGGCCGGCTTTCGCGCGTGCCGCGATAGCGGCAGGAGGGATCGTTGGCGTCGCCTGCGATCACCACGTGATCGTCATGCACTTCCAGCAGGGTGCCCACGAAAGGCATGCCTTCGAAACTGCCGTTGACGCGGTAGCTGACGGTATCGCCGACCTTGAACGTCGCGGCGTCGAAATTGAACTCGAAAGGGCAATCGCCCGAACCCATGCCATGCATCGCCTGTCTCCCGCGCCAGACATAGCTGGTCGGCAGCGGCAGGCAAAGCAAAAGGGCCGGAGCGCTTGCCCCGGCCCTTCATGCTTTCCGTTCGGTGCGAACGATTAGCCGACGATTTCTTCCGGCTTGAAGAAGAACGCGATCTCGATCGCGGCGTTCTCTTCGGAATCCGAACCGTGGACCGAGTTGGCTTCGATCGATTCGGCAAAGAGCTTGCGGATCGTGCCTTCGGCGGCGTCCTTGGGGTTGGTGGCGCCCATGATGTCGCGGTTGCGCTTCACGGCGTCTTCGCCTTCGAGCACCTGCACCACGACCGGACCGGAGATCATGAATTCAACGAGTTCGCCGAAGAAGGGGCGTTCCTTGTGCACTGCGTAGAAGCCTTCGGCCTGTTCGCGGCTCATGTGGATGCGCTTGGAGGCAACGACGCGCAGGCCCGCTTCCTCGAGCTTCGCCGTGACGGCGCCCGTCAGGTTGCGACGGGTGGCGTCGGGCTTGATGATCGAAAACGTGCGGGTAACCGCCATGGAATGTTCCTTCGCGAAATTGGGGATTTGTTGCGCGCGCCCCTAGCCGGGATTGTGCTGCGCCGCAAGACGCGCAAAAATCGGGGAGCGCGGTCGGGCTGCTACGGCCCTTCGCGCCACTTGCCGCCTTCCTGCCGCCAATAGCGCCGATCCACGCCTTCGCGCTGGCCCAGCATTCGCCAGCAATCGCGCGCGCCATCGATGCGATCGGGCGGGAACAGCAGGAACACGCGCTCGAAATCCTCCGCGCCTTCCGCCGCATCGCGCCACACCCCGTCGGCCAGCGCCAGGAAGCGCGCGCCGTTGGCGGGATTTACCGTATCGGACAGCAGAATCGGCTGGCGGCTGTCGTGCGCGCCGCCCGCCCGTCCATGCGCGAGAAAGCTGTCAGGCAGGCGCGTCCACAGCGCCTCGCCGATGCGGCCGAGCTGCGCCTCGTCCTGTGACACCACCAGCAGCCGGGCGCCCGCCCCCAGCGTGTTGCGCGCGATCTGTGGCAGCACGCCTTCGGCGGGATCGCGGCTCAACTGGTAGAAGTCGACGCGCACGGTGCCCGGTCAGGCTTCCAGCACGTCGCGCACGTAGCGGTCGAGCAGGCGCACGCCGAAACCGGTCGCGCCCTTGTCCCAGGTCGCGCCGGGCTTGTCCGCCCAGACCGTGCCGGCGATGTCGAGATGCGCCCAGGCCACGCCCTTGTCGACGAAGCGCTGGATGAACTGCGCGGCGGTGATCGACCCGCCATAGCGCGGCCCCACGTTCTTCATGTCGGCGATGGGGCTGTCGATCAGCTTGTCGTAAGCCGGCCCGATCGGGAAGCGCCACAGCTTGTCGCCGCTGGCCTTGCCCGCCGCATCGAGCTGGCTGGCGAGCAGATCGTCGTTGGCAAAGAGGCCGGCGTGTTCATGGCCGAGCGAGATGATCATCGCGCCGGTCAGCGTGGCAAGGTCAACGATCGTGGCGGGGGCATATTCCTTCTGCACCCAGGTCAGCGCATCGCACAGCACGAGGCGGCCTTCGGCATCGGTGTTGATCACCTCGATCGTCTGCCCCGACATCGAGGTGACGACATCACCGGGGCGCTGCGCGTTGCCGTCCGGCATGTTCTCGACCAGACCGCACACGCCGATCACGTCGGCTTCGGCGTTGCGCTTCGCCAGGGCGAGCATGGTGCCGGCAACGGCAGCGGCGCCACCCATGTCCCACTTCATGTCTTCCATGCCGGCGGCCGGCTTGATCGAGATGCCGCCGGTGTCGAACGTCACGCCCTTGCCCACGAACGCGGTCGGCTTGGTTCCGGCCTTGCCCTTCCAGCGCATTGCCAGGATGCGCGGTTCGCGGACCGACCCCTGCGCCACGCCGAGCAGCGCGCCCATGCCCAGTTCGGTCATTTCCGCCTTGTCGAGCACACGGATTTCCACGCCGAGGCCGGCCAGCCGCTCCTGCGCGCGGGCGACGAAGCTTTCGGGGTAGATCACGTTCGCCGGCTCGGTCACCAGTTCGCGGGTGAAGGCCACGCCTTCGGCCAGCGCGGCTTCCGCCTGCCAGGCGGCTTCGGTGCCATCGGGCGCGCCGATCGCGACAATCTCGGCCAGCGAGGGCTTCTGTTCGTCGGTCAGCCTGGTGCGATAGACATCGAGGCGCCAGCCGCGCAGCAGCGCGCCGAACAGCACCGCCACCGCTTCCTCGGCGGACAGCCCGCTGCCGGCGAAATCGATGCCCAGCGCGGTTTCGCCCGAGGTCAGGTATTTCGCGGTCAGCGCCGCGCCGGCGCGTTCCAGCGCCGACAGGCGATCCGCCGCACTCCCATCGCCGATGCCGGCGAAAGCGAGCCGCTGGAGACCGTCCGCACCTTGCGCGAAGGCTTCGAACACCTGCCCGATCTTGCCGGTGAAGCGCGCGGCGGCCGCGCCATCGCGCACGACGGCATCGGCCTGCGCCGGGAAGGCACCCTGCGGCACCAGCGTGGCCACCAGACGGGGACGGGTTTGGGCGGCCGGGCGGAAAACAACGTTCATCGGGTGCTCCTGTCGGAAAGCGGCCACAGCCCGGCGCAGTCTTGTCCGGGCTGAAATTGTGGATTTGCAGTTAGGGCGCGCTGGTGCGATAGGCAAGCCATGCAACCCGCCAAGCGGCCGCAGCCGCAAGCCCTTTACCGACGCTTGCGTCCGCGCCGCATGACCGCAGGCGTGGCGCTGATCCCGTTTTCCCGCGAGCTGGCGGGCGGCCTGGCGCTGGGCCTGATGCTCGGCACGGCCTGGCCCGCGCTGGCGCAGACGGCCATTCCGGCCTCTCCGCCCGCCCCTGCGCCATCCGCCACGCCAGCCGCCGCCGATTCGGATGATGACACCCCCGTCCAGTTCGCGGCGGACAAGGTCGAATACGCGAACGACTCCGATGTCGTCACCGCCCGCGGCAATGTCGTGCTGCGGCGCGAGGAACAGTCGGTCCGCGCCGATACGATCACGTGGAACCGCAAGACCGGCGCGATCCAGGCGCAAGGCAACGTCCGCATGGTCGATGACGTGGGCAACATCGTCTATACCGACAAGGCCGACCTGACCGAGGAACTGAAGGCCGGCGCGATGGACGACCTGCTGGTCGTGATGCGCGAAGGCGGGCGGCTGGCGGCGAAAAGCGGCGAGCGCGAGGACAATGGCGACATCATCCTGCACGATGCCGCCTATTCGGGCTGCGCGATCGAGGACATCGAAGGCTGCGCCAAGAAGCCGAGCTGGGAAATCACCGCCGTCCGCGTCCACTACGACGACAAGCAGAAGCGGGTGCGCTACAAGGGCGCGGTTCTGCACGTGTTCGGCGTGCCGCTGCTGCCGCTGCCCGGCCTTGCCCACACATCGGACTTCCGCGCCGTCAGCGGGTTGCTGATCCCGGACTTCCGGCTGGGCGCGTCGAACGGCGCCGAACTGGGCCTGACCTGGTACTGGCGCATCGCCCAGAACAAGGACCTGGCGGTAACCGGCAACTTCTACACCGGCTCGCTGCCGATGGTGAAGACCCGCTACCGCCAGTTGACCGAAAGCGGCGCCTTCCAGATCACGGGCTACCTCACGCGCAGCTCGGTGATCTCGGTCTCGGGCAATACGGGCGCGCAGAACCAGCAGTTCCGTGGCTATTTCGAAGGTAACGGCCGCTTCCAGCTTTCCGACAACTGGAGCATTTCGGGCTACGGCCGCATCGCCAGCGACCGCACCTTCCTGCGCCGCTATGACCTGGGCCGCGACGACCGGCTGCGCTCCTCGATCAATCTCGAACGCATCGACGACAACAGCTATTTCAGCCTGGCCGGCTGGGCGGTGCAGACGCTGCGCGTCGGCTACGCCCAGGGGCAGGTGCCGATCGCGATCCCGGCGATCGACTATCGCCGCCGGCTCGATATGCCGGGCGTGGGCGGCAAGCTGGAACTGCAGGCCAACACGCTGGCGATCACACGCACCGGCGGGCAGGATACGCAGCGCGCCTTCGCCCGCGCGCAGTGGGACCTGCGAACCGTGACCGGCATGGGCCAGGTGATCACGCTGACCGGGCTGCTGCGCGGCGACGTCTATCACAGCGACCAGAACGCCCTGACGCCAACCGTGCTCTATCGCGGCAATCCCGGCTGGCAGGCGCGCGGCATCGCCACCGCCGCGATCGACGTGCGCTGGCCCTTCGTGGGCGAATTCCTGGGCGGCACGCAGGTGCTGACCCCGCGCTTCCAGATCGTCGCCACGCCGCACGTGCGCAACCTGTCGATCCCCAACGAGGATTCGCGTTCGGTCGATCTCGACGATGCCAACCTGTTCTCGCTGAACCGGTTTCCCGGATACGACCGGATCGAGGACGGCGTCCGCTTCACCTACGGCCTCGACTGGAGCCTGACCCGGCCCGGCTGGCGCATTTCCAGCACGGTGGGGCAAAGCTACCGCCTGTCCAACGACATGACCCTGCTGCCCGACGGCACCGGCCTGACCACCCGCGCGTCCGACATCGTTGGCAGGACCGACCTGCGCTTTGGCGATATCGTCAAGTTCACGCACCGGTTCCGGCTGGATCACAACGATTTCGTGCTGCGCCGCAACGAATTCGACGCGACCATCGGCGGACACAAGTCCTACTTCGAAGTAGGCTACCTCCGCCTCAACCGCGATATCGCCTCCACCTTCGAGGACCTGCGCGACCGGCAGGAGCTGCGCTTCACCGGGCGCGTGGCCTTCGCGAAATACTGGTCGGTGTTTGGATCGGGCGTGGTCAACCTGACGCCGCGCGCCGAGGACCCGACGAACACCGCTTCCGACGGGTTCCAGATGCTGCGGCATCGGCTGGGCTTCGCCTATACCGACGATTGCCTCGACCTGTCCTTCACCTGGGTGCGCGACTACGTGACGACGGGCGACGCGAAGCAGGGTAACGGCTTCTCGTTCTCGCTGTCGCTGCGCAGCCTGGGCGGGCGTTGACCGGCGCTTGGGGATGTCCGGCACCCCGGCCGTTCGGGGTTTTCCCCGCTTTCGCTTCCCTCGCCGTTGCAATACGGCTATCGCCGCGCCACTCAGCTTGGGTTAAGCCCGGCGATACCATTTGCCGGGAAATGCGCAGAAGGATGCCGGTGCGCCGGTTCGACAGGATATTCAGATTGCCATGACGCGTACCGTCCGCCTTCCTTCCCCGATCCGTCGTCCCCTGATCGGCCAGAGCGCGCTGGTTCTGGGCCTTGCCGCCATGGTCGCCGGGCCGATCGCCTCGAGCGCAAGCGCGCAGGCCGTGCGGGAAAGCGCCGACGCCAACGGCGCCCTGAACATCCCGGCCAACCCCACCCTGTTCGGCAAGAGCGATCCCAACGTGCGCCGTGCCACGGCGATCGTGAACGGCGAGATCGTGACCGGCACCGACGTGGAACAGCGCCTGGCGCTGATCGTCAACGCCAACGGCAACAAGGTGGGGCCGGAGGAAATGGACCGCCTGCGCCTGCAGGTGCTGCGCAACCTGATCGACGAAACGCTACAGATCCAGGAAGCCAAGGCCGCCGACATCCAGATCGGCGACGACGAGGTGAACCAGACGTTCGAGCGCGTGGCCACGCAGAACTTCGGCCAGTCGGTGCCGGCGCTGGAAAAGTACCTCGCCTCGATCGGCTCGTCGGCCGCCTCGCTCAAGCGCCAGATCAAGGGCGAGCTTTCGTGGCAGCGCCTGCTGCGCCGTAACGTTCAGCCGTTCATCAACATCTCCGACGGCGAAGTGCGCGAGATGATGGAGCGGCTTCAGGCGTCGAAGGGCACCGAGGAATACCGCATCGGCGAAATCTTCCTGTCGGCGACGGACGAAACCCAGCAGCAGGTCCGCGCCAACGCCGAAAAGATCGTCGAGCAGATCAAGCAGGGCGGCAGCTTCGTTGCCTATGCGCGCCAGTTCTCCGAAGCCTCGACGGCGGCGGTCGGCGGCGATCTCGGCTGGATTCGCCTCGGCCAGTTGCCCAACGAACTGGCCGCGGCCGCGACCGGCATGGCCCCGGGCCAGCTTGCCGGCCCGATCCCGATTCCCGGCGGCTTCTCGATTCTCTACCTGATCGACAAGCGCCAGGTGCTGACCGCCGACCCGCGCGATGCCGTGCTCAGCCTCAAGCAAATCTCGATCGCGTTCCCCAAGGGCACCACGGAAAAGCAGGCTGCCGACAAGGCCGCCGACTTCGCCAGCATGGTGAAGTCGATCCACGGCTGCGGCGAGGCGGAAAAGGCCGCTGCGACGATCGGCGCATCGGTGGTCGCCAACGACCAGATCAAGGCGCGCGACCTGCCGGGTGCGCTGCAGGAAACGCTGCTCAAGCTCTCGGTCGGCGAGGCGACCCCGCCGTTCGGATCGATCGAGGACGGCGTGCGCGTGCTGCTGCTGTGCGGGCGTGACGATCCCAAGGTG
The DNA here is from genome assembly GCF_003856955.1 of Novosphingobium sp. LASN5T. NCBI lineage: Bacteria > Pseudomonadati > Pseudomonadota > Alphaproteobacteria > Sphingomonadales > Sphingomonadaceae > Novosphingobium > Novosphingobium sp. LASN5T. Next base: position 48,191 of record NZ_RQSI01000021.1, on the reverse strand, counting down.
GATTCCGGCCCCAGTTTCGACGAGTTGCAGCAGCAGATGGAAGACGATCGCGTCAACAAGCGCGCGCAGACCTATCTGCGCGATCTGCGGCGCGATGCGGTGATCGAATACAACTGACGCTGACCCCGCCGCGTCTTTGCGAATCCGCAAGGACCGGCGGCCCGGCGCATGACAGGGAACCGCTATGACGCTTTCCCTTCCCCTCGCCGCCAGCATCGGCGATCCCGCCGGTGTCGGCCCCGAACTGTTCTGCGCAGCCTGGGCGCTGAGCGGCGCCGAAGCCCTGCCCCCGTTCTTCGTAGTAGGCAGCCGGGCGCTGCTCGAACAGGCGGCGCATCGGCGCGGTATCGAGGTTCCGGTGCGCGCCATCGCCGGGCCGGACGAAGCGCTGGAGGTCTATGATACCGCGCTACCGGTCATAGACCTGGGCGACCTCCCTTATACCCCCGGCCAGCCCGACGAAGCCGGCGCGGCGCTCGCGCTGCGCGCGCTGGAAACGGCGACCGGCCTTGCCCGGTCCGGCACCGCGGCGGGCATCGTCACCGGCCCCATCGCCAAGAGCCGCCTTGCCGCGATCGGCTTCCGCCAGCCGGGGCAGACCGAATTCGTCGCCGAAGCCTGCGGCGTCACCCCCCGGAACGCGGTGATGATGCTGGCGGGGCCAAGCCTGCGCGTGGTGCCCGTGACCGTCCACGTTCCGCTGCGCGCCGTGCCCGACCTGCTGACTGCCGAGCTTATCCGCACGCGCACCGCGATCACGGCGGCGGCGCTGGCGCGCGATTTCGGCGTCGCGCACCCCCGGCTGGCCATCGCCGGGCTGAACCCGCACGCGGGCGAGGACGGCCGCATGGGGCACGAGGATGCCGATGTGGTCGCCCCCGCCGTCGCCGCGCTGCGCGCCGCCGGGATCGACGCGCGCGGGCCTTTGCCGGCGGACACGATGTTCCACGCCGAAGCGCGCGAAACCTATGACGCGGCGATCTGCATGTACCACGATCAGGCGCTGATCCCGCTCAAGGCGCTGGATTTCGACGCCGGCGTCAACGTCACGCTGGGGTTGCCGATCGTGCGCACCTCGCCCGACCATGGCACGGCCTTCGCCATTGCCGGAACGGGCACGGCGCGCGCGGGCGCGACCGTCGCCGCAATCCGCATGGCCGGGGAATGCGCGGTGCGCAGGCTTTCCGCATGACCGACCTACCGCCCCAATTGCCGCCATTGCGCGAGGTGGTGAACCGCCACGGTCTGTTCGCCAGCAAGGCGCTGGGCCAGAACTTCCTGTTCGACGAACAGTTGCTGGACCGGATCGCCAAGGTGCCCGGCAGCCTGCGCGGGGCGAACGTGCTGGAAGTCGGCCCCGGTCCCGGCGGGCTGACCCGCGCGCTGCTGCGCGCCGGGGCGAACGTGACCGCGATAGAGATGGACAAGCGCTGCCTGCCGGCGCTTGCGGAACTGTCGGATGCCTTCCCCGGCCAGTTGACCGTGATCGAGGGCGACGCGACGCGGATCGATCCCGTCACACTGTTCGACGGGCCGTGGCACGTGGCCGCCAACCTGCCCTACAACGTGGGCACGCTGCTGTTCACCGGCTGGCTTTCCGGCCAGGAATGGCCGCCGCGCTGGCAATCGCTGACGCTGATGTTCCAGCTGGAAGTGGCCGAACGCATCGTCGCCCGGCCCGGCACCGATGCCTATGGCCGGCTCGCCGTGCTGGCGCAGTGGCGCGCCAGCCCCGTCATCACGATGAAAGTGCACCGCAGCGCGTTCACCCCGCCGCCCAAGGTCATGTCGGCGATCGTGCATGTCGAGCCGGCGGCGATGCCCGCGGGCGTCTCCGCGCGGATGCTGGAACGGGTGACCGAGGCCGCCTTCGGCCAGCGCCGCAAGATGTTGCGCCAGTCGCTCAAGGGCCTGCCCGGCGCGCTGGACGTGCTGGAGCCACTGGGCATCGACCCCCAGCGGCGTGCCGAAACATTGGATGTCGCGGAATTCGTCGCGATCGCGCGCGCCCTGACGCCGTAAACGCCGGGCTACCCGTTCGTCTCGGCCAGCGTGTGCGCCACGATGGCATTCGCGTGGCCATGGCCCATGCCGTGCTGATTCTTCAGCATCGCCACCAGTTCCATATGCTTCGCCGGAAGCGCGGCGCGGACCAGTGCCTTCCATTCGGCGATCGGCTTGCCGTACTTCTTCTCGATCGACGGGAAGTACGATGCGGGTCCGGTGACTTTGGGCTCAGTCATGGCCGCGAAGCAACCATGCCGAGCCCTGCCCTGTCAATGCGCCCTGTCAATGCGGATCAGGCCGGCTCCGCCACCTTGGCGATCGCCGCCTTCTTCTTCTGCCGCCAGGCGTGCAGCAGCGGTTCGGTATAGCCGTTGGGCTGCTCCACGCCCTTGAACACCAGATCGCAGGCCGCGCGGAACGCGAAGCTGGTGTCCCAGTTGCCCGCCATCGGCTCGTAGAGCGGATCGCCCGCGTTCTGCGCATCGACCTTGGCCGCCATGCGGTGCAACGAATCCAGGACCTGCTCCTTCGAGCAAACGCCGTGCAGCAGCCAGTTGGCAATGTGCTGGCTGGAAATGCGCAGCGTGGCGCGGTCTTCCATCAGGCCCACGTCGTTGAGGTCGGGCACCTTGGAGCAGCCGACGCCCTGATCGATCCAGCGCACGACATAGCCCAGCAGCCCTTGCGCGTTGTTGTCCAGTTCCGCGCGCACTTCGTCTTCCGACCAGTTCGCGCCCGCCGCCAGCGGCACGGCCAGCAGCGCGTCCAGCCCGGGCGTTTCCTCCTTCGCCACGTCCTTCTGGACGGCGAAGACATCGACCTGGTGATAGTGCGTGGCGTGCAGCGTCGCGGCCGTGGGCGAAGGCACCCAGGCGGTGTTGGCGCCGGTCTTCGGATGGCCGATCTTCTGGTCCATCATGTCGCGCATCATGTCCGGCGCGGCCCACATGCCCTTGCCGATCTGCGCCTTGCCGGAAAGGCCATGGTGCAGGCCGATGCAGACGTTGCGCTTTTCGTAGGCGGCGATCCAGCCGGACGCCTTCATCGCACCCTTGCGGATCATCACGCCGGCCTGCATCGAGGTGTGGATCTCGTCGCCCGTGCGATCGAGGAAGCCGGTGTTGATGAACACGATGCGGTCCTTCACCGCCGCGATGCAGGCGGCAAGATTGGCGCTGGTGCGGCGTTCCTCGTCCATCACGCCGACCTTGACGGTGTGGCGCGGCAGCCCGAGCAGGTCTTCCACCGCATCGAACAGGGTGTTGGTGAAAGCCACTTCCTCCGGCCCGTGCATCTTGGGCTTGACGATATAGATGCTGCCGGTGCGGCTGTTGCGGAAGCGGCCAAGGCCCTTCACGTCGTGCGTGCTGATCGCCGAGGTGATGACCGCATCCAGGATGCCTTCGGGGATTTCCGATCCATCGGCCAGCAGGATCGCCGGATTGGTCATCAGATGGCCGACGTTGCGCACGAACAGCAGGCTGCGCCCCGGCAGGCTGAACGCCGATCCCGAAGGCGCGTGCCAGGTGCGGTCTTCCGCCAACGTGCGGGTGATGGTCTGGCCGCCCTTCTCGAACGTATCGGCCAGATCGCCCCGGATCACGCCCAGCCAGTTGGCGTAGGCCGCCAGCTTGTCCTCGGCATCGACCGCCGCGACCGAATCCTCCAGATCGACGATCGTGGTCAGCGCGGCTTCGAGCACGATGTCGGCAATGCCCAGCGGATCGCCCTTGCCCACCGGGTGATTGCGATCGATCACCACTTCGATGTGCAACCCGTTGTGCTTGAACATCACCCCGCCATCGCGCGTGGCGTAAGGATGCGGGCATTCGCCGCCGGTCAGCGCCGCTTCCCAGCCGGGCAGCGCGCCATTGAGGAACTGGCGCCCGGCAGCGATCACCGCCGCGCCGCGCGCCTCGTCATACCCGCCGGGGCGCGCCGGCGGCGCATCGAGCGCGTCGGTGCCGTAGAACGCGTCATAGAGGCTGCCCCAGCGCGCGTTGGCGGCGTTGAGCAGGAAGCGCGCGTTGAGCACGGGAACGACAAGCTGCGGCCCGGCCATCGTGGCGATTTCCTCGTCCACGTTCTGCGTGCCGATCAGGAAGTCCTCCGGTTCGGGCACGAGATAGCCGATCTCGGTCAGGAACGCGCGATAGGCGCCGGCGTCGATCGGCTGGCCCTTGCGCGCCAGATGCCAGGCGTCGATCTGCGCCTGCAGCGCATCGCGCTTGGCCAGCAGCGCGCGGTTCTGCGGCACGAGGCGATCGCACAGCGCGGCAAAGCCCTGCCAGAAGGCGGCGGCGTCCTGCCCGATCGGCGCCAGCACGCGCTGTTCGAGGAAAGCGGCCAGCTGGCCATCGACCCTCAGACCGCTGCGTTCAACCCGTTCACTCATCGCTTGCTCCCATGCGCATCCATTCCGATGCGCGCATTCTAGCCTTCGGCCTTCTCGTTCGGTAGAGTGATTAAAGTTACGACACTCATTCCTTAAGAGAACCAATGGACGGCGACCGGGACTATCGGCTTTTCGCGCAGATCGTGGCCAGCGGCAGCCTGGCCGGCGCGGCGCGCGCGCTGCGGCTTTCCCCGCCCATGGTGTCGAAGCGGCTGGCGCGGCTGGAGGAGCGGCTGGGTGCCGAACTGATCCGGCGCACGACGCGGCGGCTGGAACTGACCGAACAGGGCGCGCGCTTCCATGCCGATATGCTGGCGATCCTGGCGCGCATCGACGATGCCGAGGCGCGTGTCGCCGGGCGCACGCTGGCGCCGAAAGGGCCGCTGCGCATCGCCGCCCCCACCTCGTTCGGGCGCATGTTCATCGCCCCGCTGCTGCCCTCGTTCCTCGAACGCTTCCCCGAGGTGCGGATCGAGATCGAGCTGAGCGACGGCTTCACCGATCTGCTGGCGGAACGGATCGACCTGGCCGTCCGCATCACCGCGCAGGTCGAACGCGGGCTGGAGGCGGTGCGGCTCGCGCCAAGCCGCCGCATCCTCTGCGCGTCACCCGCCTATCTCGCCGCGCACGGCACGCCGGCATCGATTCGCGACCTGGCCGGGCACCGTCTGCTCGCCGCGCGTGGCCAGTTGCCGTGGCGGCTCAGCGCCAACGGCCGGCCGGTGACGATCGACGCGGAGAGTGTGGTCGCCACCAATTCGAGCGAGGTCGTGCGCGAACTGACGCTGGGGGGCGTGGGCATCGCGCTGCGTTCGCTGTGGGACATCCGGCCAGACCTGGCCGAAGGGCGCGTGGTGCGCGTGCTGCCCGATCACCAGGGCAGCGACGACGTGGCGATCTATGCGATCCGGCCGGCGGGCCAGCACATGGCGGCCAGCGTCGGCGCGTTCACCGAACACCTGCGCCGCCATTTCAGCCCGGTGCCGCCGTGGGAGCGGTAAGCCGCCCGCCCCGTCAGCCGGCTGGCGCCAACATCGAACCGGTATCGATATAGCGCTGGTGCCATGCCAGCGCCTCGGTCAGCAGCGTCGGCGAATGCTTGCCCCAGGAATCGCGCAAGGCACGCGCATAATAGTCGGCCAGCATATCCCGGTATGCGGGATGCACGCAGTTGCCGATCACCAGTTCGGCGCGGCTGCGCGGCGGCAGCCCGCGCAGATCCGCCAGGCCCTGTTCGGTCACGATGATCTGCACGTCTTGGTCGATGTGATCGACGTGGCTGACCTGCGGCACGATCGTCGAAATCTGGCCGCCCTTCGCGGTCGATGGGGCCATGAAGATCGAGATATAGGCGTTGCGCGCGAAATCGCCCGACCCGCCGATGCCGTTCTGGATGCGCGATCCCATCAGGTGCGTGGAATTGACGTTGCCGTAGATGTCGGCCTCGACCATCCCGTTCATCGCGAGGCAGCCGAGCCGGCGGATCAGTTCGGGATGGTTGCTGATCTCCTGCGGGCGCAGCACCAGCCGGTCGCGATAGCGCGCCATATCGGCGTTGATCGTCTCGGCCGCTTCGGGGCTGAGCGAGAAGGCCGTGGCCGACGCCATGCGCAGCTTGCCGGCGGACAGCAGGTCAAGCATCCCGTCCTGCAACACTTCGGTATAGGCGGTCAGGTTCTCGAACGGGCTGTCCATCAGCCCCGACAGCACGGCGTTGGCGATGTTGCCCACGCCCGACTGGATCGGCAGCAGCGACGGCGGCAGGCGCCCCATCTTCACTTCGTGCGCGAAGAATTCCATCAGGTGCCCGGCGATGGCGCGGGCGTTGGCGTCCGGCGCCTTGAACGGCTGGTTGCGATCGGGCGAATCCGTTTCGACCACGGCGATCACCTTGGCGGGATCGCACCGGAACGTCGTCTGGCCGATGCGGTCTTCGGGGCGGATCAGAGGGATCGGCACCCGGTGCGGCGGCAGGGCGGTGCCGTAATAGACGTCGTGCATCCCGTGCAGCGCCTCGCTTTGCCAGCGGTTCACTTCGAGGATCACCTTGTCGGCGCGATCGAGCCAGGTCTTGTTGTTGCCGATCGACGAGGACGGCACCAGCGACCCGTCGGGCAGGATCGCGGTCACTTCGATCAGCGCGATGTCGAGCGGGCCGAGGAAGCCCTGCCACGCCATCGGCGCGACTTGCGACAAGTGCATGTCGAAGTAGTTCATCTCGCCGCGGTTGATCTGTTCGCGCGCGATCGGGTCCGAATTATAAGGCAGGCGGAAATCGATGCCCTTCGCCTTGGCCAGCGCGCCATCGAGTTCCGGGCCGGTCGAGGCCCCGGTCCAGACCTTGATGCGGAACGGATCGCCCGCGTCATGGGCCGCCTCGATCCGCTTGGCCAGCGCCAGCGGAACCGCCTTGGGATAACCCGCGCCGGTAAAGCCGCTCATGCCGACGGTGGAGCCAGGGGGTATCAGCGCGGCGGCGCTATCGGCATCGGTCACGCGCGCCTGAAGGGCCGGATGGGCAATGCGCTGCGAAAGGGAGGACTGAGACATGGGACTCTCCGCTGTTTGGCCGCGCGTAGACCCGTGGCGAGTGGTTGATAACCACTACTTCCGTCGTAGCAATTCCTTATATTCCCACGCAAAAGTGTAATTGCGCATAATGCAATCACCGGGATTTGGCGATTTATAGCGCATTTGCCCGGACATGAAAAAAGGGAACCGACGGGGTCGGTTCCCTTTTTGCAATCGAGCCGTGCCGGTCGATCAGGCCGAGACGATGCTCGCCTTGCGGATCACGCCGGGGTTTGCCGGCGGCTCGCCCTTGGGCAGCGCATCGACGTGTTCCATGCCGCTCTCGACCTGGCCCCAGACGGTGTACTGCTTGTCGAGGAAGCGCGCATCGTCGAAGCAGATGAAGAACTGGCTGTTCGCCGAATGCGGATAGCTCGTCCGCGCCATCGAGCAGACGCCGCGCACGTGCGGTTCGCTGTTGAATTCCGCCTGCAGGTCGGGCTTGTCCGAGCCACCCATGCCGGTGCCCTGTGGGCAGCCGCCCTGCGCCATGAAGCCCGGGATCACGCGGTGGAACTTCACGCCGTCATAGAAGCCTTCGCCGACCAGTTCCTTGATCCGCGCCACATGATTGGGTGCAAGATCGGGGCGCAGCTTGATCACGACATCGCCGGAATCGAGCGAGAAGACGAGTTTCTCTTCAGCCATCTGTCACAAAATCCTTCCTTGTCTGCCGCCGATATAGGGTCTTCCCCGACAAAGTCACGCCATGCTCTTTTCGGGCGTTGCTTTTGGCTTGCGACCGCCTATCCCGGCCCTTGATGGAGCGCGAAGACGACCGGATCGACCTGGCCATCGACTTGGCCCTTGCCGACGGCGGCGATGCATCGCCGGCCGAGGAAAGCGCGCGCCATGCGGAGAGTCTGGACGAAGAACACAACACGCTGAAGCCGGCATTCATCCGCAAGGTCTGCGATGCGCTGGACGAAGGCGACCGCGACGCCGTCTATGACCTGGTCGAACCGCTGCACCCCGCCGACATCGCCGACCTGTTCGAGCTGATCGACGCCGAGGAACGCCCCCGGCTGGCCCGCGCCATCAACGACCTGATGGGCGGCGAAGTGCTCGCCGAACTCAACGATCACGTCCGCGAATCGCTGATCGACCAGCTCGATCCCGACGAAGTCGCCGAGCTGGCCGAGCAGATGGAGACCGACGACGCGGTCGCCCTGATCGAGGACCTCGACGAGGAGGACAAGGAAGCCGTCCTCGCCGAGCTCGATCCGGAGGATCGCGCCGCGATCGAAAGCGCGCTGTCCTATCCGGAAGAGACCGCCGGCCGCCTGATGAGCCGCGATCTGATCGCGGTGCCTGAACATCTCACCGTCGGCAATCTCATCGACTATCTGCGCGAAAACCAGGACCTCGCCACCGAGTTCTGGGAAGTGTTCATCGTCGATCACAAGCACCGCCCGATCGGCACCTGCGTGCTTTCGTGGATTCTGCGCACGCCGCGCGACGTGGCGCTGGCGGACGTGATGAAGCGCGACCAGACGCTGATTCCGGTCACGATGGATCAGGAGGAAGTGGCGCTCCGCTTCCAGAAGTATGCGCTGATCTCCGCCGCGGTGGTCGACGAGGACGGGCGGCTGGTCGGCCAGATCACCGTCGATGACGTGGTCCACATCATCCAGGAAGAAGCGGGCGAGGACGCGCTGCTGCTGTCCGGCGCCGGCGATGGCGACATCAACGAGCCGCTGCACCTCACCGTGCGCACGCGCCTGCTGTGGCTGCTGGTCAACCTGCCGACGGCGATGCTGGCCTCCAGCGTGGTCAGCCTGTTCGATGCCGAGATCGCGCGCTACGCGGTGCTGGCGACGCTGATGGGCATCGTCACGGGGATGGGCGGAAACGCCGGCACGCAGACCTTGGCCGTGATCGTCCGCGCCATCGCCACCAACCAGCTGACCAGCAGCAACACCCTGCGCGTGCTGAGCCGCGAGTTCCGCATCGCGGCCACCAACGGGGTTTCGCTCGGGACGCTGATCGGGATCGGCTCGTTCTTCATCTGGCACAGCGTGCCGCTCGCGCTGGTCTTCGCCGCCGCGATCTTCATCAACAACATGGTCGCCGGGCTGGCCGGGGTGTTCGTGCCCGTCACGCTCGATCGCATGAACATCGATCCGGCCACCTCGTCCGCGGTGTTCGTGACGATGTGCACCGATTGCATGGGCTTCCTCAGCTTCCTGGGTCTGGCGACATTGGCGGGAATCGGCGCCTGACGATGGACGATGCCTGATGGACGATGAAGGCCTGATGGACGATGAAGCCCCGCGTCTGCACATGACCAAGGTCGCCTATGGCGCGCAGTCGCTGGCCGAGGTCCACGCCTGGTTCGCGCAGCGCGGACCGGAAGCGCGGCTGACCACGCGCTACCTGCCCAAGCGCCACGCCGAAATGGTCGGCGGATCGCTGTTCTGGGTGTTGAAGCACCAGCTCGTCGCCCGATCGCCGATCCTGGGCTTCGAGGAAGCCGAGGGCGGCAAGACGCACATCGTCATCTCCACCCAGTTGATCGACGTCCACCCCGTGCCGCGCCGCGCGCACCAGGGCTGGCGCTATCTGGAAGACAAGGACGCGCCGCGCGATCTGGCCATGGGGGAAGCGGGCGAAGCCCTGCCCGCCGGGCTGGCCGGCGAGCTGGCAAAGCTGGGTCTGGTCTGAAGCAATCGACGGGCGCGGGGCGTGTCAGGCCCGCCCCCGTTTCCCGTCAGTCTTCGAGCTGACGCAGCAGCGTGCGCACGTCACCGTCCATGTCGGCATCACGCGTGCGCAGTTCCTCGATCAGCCGCACCGCGTGAATCACGGTGGAGTGATCGCGCCCGCCGAACTTGCGGCCGATTTCCGGATAGCTGCGCGGTGTCAGCACCTTGGCGAGATACATCGCCACCTGGCGCGGGCGGACCACGGCGCGGGCACGGCGCTTGGAGGCCATTTCCGTGCGGTCCACGCGGTAGAACTGGCAGACCGTGCGCTGGATCTCGTCGATCGTGATGCGCCGGCGGTTGGCCGAGAGAATGTCGGTGAGCTGTTCCTCGGCCAGTTGCAACGAGACCGGCTGGCCAGTGAGCTGGGCGAAGGCGATCAGCTTGTTGAGGCCGCCGACCAGTTCCCGGATATTGCGGTTGATCGTGCGCGCGAGGAATTCGATCACGTCGGACGGAACCTGCGTGCTGGTGAAGCGCGACAGGCGGTGTTCGAGGATCTTGCGGCGCAGTTCGATGTCGGCCGGCTGAATATCGGCCACCAGCCCCATCGACAGGCGCGACAGCAGCCGCTGTTCGACCCCATCGAGCGCCTGCGGCGCACGATCCGCCGCGACGACCAGCCGCTTGCCGGCGGCCAGCAGCGCGTCGATCGTGTGCAGGAATTCCTCCTGCGTGCTCGCCTTGCCGATGATGAACTGGATATCGTCGACCAGCAGCAGATCGAACCCGCGCAGGCGCGCCTTGAACTCGATCATCTCGTTCTGGCGCATGGCCTGTACGAATTCGATCATGAAGCGCTCGGCCGAGCAGTAGAAGATGCGCGCGCCGGGCCGGTTCGCGGCATAGGCGTGGCCGATCGCGTGCAACAGGTGGGTCTTGCCCTGCCCGGTCGAGGCCTTGAGATAGAGCGGCGAGAACTGGGGCGTCTCCAGCGCGGCCATGCGCTGCGCCGCGTTGACCGCCAGCACGTTGGCCGAACCGCTCACGAATTCGGCGAAGATCAGCGAGGGATCGAGGCCCGAAACCAGCGAATCCGACATGCCGATCGAAGCCGGGGTACGCACGGTGGCCGACGCCGCCGGCACCGGTGCATCGCCGCCGATGCGCAGTTCGGGCATGGCGCGGCGGCGCGGATGCACCGTGATGCGCACCTGACGCACTTCCGACCGCGCGATCTTCCACGCCAGCGACAGGCGATCGGCGAAGCGATCCGCCACCCAGTTCGCGGAGAACTCGGTCGGCAGGAACAGGTCGAGCGTGCCGGTTTCCTTGCAGAAGCTGCCAAGCTGGATCGGCTTGATCCACTGCCCGTGCAGCTGCGATCCCAGATCCTTTTTCAGACCCTGGCTGATGTCGGCCCAGTCCGCTGCCAGATCCAGCGCTTCCTGGTCCTCGATCATCCCGTCCCGTCCCTTCCTGCCTGAAACGGCTTCCGAGCCGCCCCCACGCGCAGCCGGTGCGCGGTAGCCGCCCGCGCTGCCAAATTCATCCATCTTCACGCGGCGCTGTCCCGACCTGATCAAGGCCTGCGACGACATCCCCCCGCCGCAGACATGACGAACCCCCGACCGCCGGCGGGGATTCCGCCAGCGGACTCGAACCATGCGATTTCCGTGACACCGTCACGCTGATCCCAGTGCTTGTTACGGCTCCGTGAGATCAACGATGCCGGTTCAGCCTGTCTATTGGTGACGGGGGGCGGAGCGCAAGCGTGGCGACGCAAAAAAACTGAAATAAATCGCCTTGACTCGCCAGACGCCGCGGAAATCTCGTAAGTATTTGAAAAATATACGTTTCGCTGCAGAGGCAAAGCGAATCGCGGAAAATCCATGACTTGCTGCGACCGCAAATAGTCACGGAACCGAAAAACGAAAAAGCCGGCGATGAAACCGCCGGCCTTTTCCTCTGTCAGATATCCGTATCGACCCTGAGCATCATCCCCGATGGGGGATGGGCGGTCGAATCAGAGAGCCGCGACTCGCTTGGTCAGGCGCGACATCTTGCGCGCCACGGTGTTCTTGTGAAGCACACCGCGCGCCACGCCACGCGCCAGTTCCGGCTGCGCCGCCTTGAGCGCTTCAGCCGCCGCCGACTTGTCGCCACCGGCGATCGCCGATTCGACCTTCTTCACGAAGGTGCGGATACGGGAAAGGCGGTTGCCGTTGATTTCGGCGCGACGTTCGTTGCGACGGATGCGCTTGCGGGCTTGCGGCGTATTGGCCATGTCTGTCCTGTTTCTGTCCTCTGGCGGGCCGTCCGGAGACGGACCGGGAAAATCCTGGTTGCTTGCACGTACAAGGCGGGCAAGCCCGCCGGAAAGCGGCGCCCATACCCACAGACGGGCGAATCGTCAACAGATTCGACCGGTTTCCGGCGCCTCGTCCTTCGAAGATGCCGATAAGCGCTTTATAGCCACCCCGCAAGCTCGCGCCGCACGAGCGCTTCGAGCAGGCGGACGCCCTCGTCCCCCGCGTTAAGGCAGGAAAGCGTGGCAAAGTCGGTTCCGCCCGCCGCCAGGAAATCATCGCGGCCCCGAATCGCCAGTTCCTCCAGCGTTTCGAGGCAATCGGCGGAAAAGCCCGGCGCGGCCACGGCGATCCGCCGCGTGCCTTTCGCGGCTTCAGCCTTCAGCACGGCGTCAGTGGCCGGCTCCAGCCAGCGGGCACGCCCGAACCGCGATTGAAAGGTCGTTTCGATCCGCAGGCCGGCATGCGTATCCGCAAAAGCCTCCTGCAGCAGCCGGGACGTCTTGCGGCAATGGCAGTGATAGGGATCGCCCAGATGCAGCGTGCGCTCGGGCATTCCGTGGTAGCTCAGCAGAAGCAGTTCGGGCACGAAGTCCAGCACCGCCATCTGGCGCGACAGATCGCGATGCAGCGCCGCGATGGCGAGCGGATCGTCGTGGTAGGGCGGCAGCGTGCGCAGGGCCGGCAGGCGGCGGCGGCTGGCGATCCACGTGCCGAGCGCGTCGAGGGCGCTGGCCGTGGTGGCGGCGCAATACTGCGGGTAGAGCGGCGCGAACAGGATGCGTTCGCACCCGGCCTCCACCAGCGCATCGAGTTCGCGCGCGATCGCCGGGTTCTGATAGCGCATAGCGTGGCGCACGATCACCGCATCGCCGGAATGCGCCTGCTCAAGCCGGGCCTGCAACGCCGCCGCCTGCGCGGCGGTGATCGCGGCCAGCGGCGATCCGTCCCTGCCCCAGACCTGGCCATAGGCATGGGCCGACTTCGCCGGCCGCGTGTTGAGAATGATGCCGCGCAAGATCGGCTGCCAGACCAGCGCGGGAATCTCGACCACGCGCCGATCGGACAGGAATTCCTTGAGATAGCGCTTCACCGCGCCGCGCTCGGGCGCGTCCGGCGTGCCAAGATTGACCAGCAGCACGCCGATCCGGCCGGTGGCGACCGGCGGGTGGTCGGCGGGCCGGTGATTGGCGGAGGATACGTTCACAGTCATGCGCGTCACAGACCTTCGGATAGCAGCGGCAACCGGCGAAACCGCAACCCCGTGGCCGAAAACAGGGCGTTGGCAATGGCGGGCGCGACCGCGACCACGGCCAGTTCCCCCGGATCGAACGGTTCCTCGCTGCTTTCGGCGAATGCAACATCGACTTTCGGGCAATCAGCCAGCAAAGGCAGGCCGAGCTGCGCGAGACGTCCCGACACCGGCAGCCCGCCGGCATAGGCCGTGCTGCCGCCGATGGCCTGCGCCAGCCCGAACACCAGCCCGCCCTCCACCTGCTGCCGGGCGATGTCCATGTTCACGATCCGGCCGATGTCGCAGAACACCGAAAGCCGGTCGACCCGGACCGCGCCTTCGTCCTGCCGGGCGGTGGCCACGACCGCGATGAAGCCGCTGCGCACCTGCCCCTTGCCTGTCGGCAGGTCCATGCGATGGCAGGCGATGCCCTGCCCCGAAGCATCCGCCCCGCCGCCCCACATCGCCATGCGCGCCACGCCGGAAAGGCAGGCGGCCAGGCGCGGCTGCCCGCCCAGCATGCCCATGCGGAACGCCAGCGGCTCCTGCCCGCCGGCATGGGCAAGTTCATCGACGAAGCTCTCGTTGCAGAAGGCGGCATAGCCATGGGCATTGCCGCGATAGCGCGCGGTCGGCAGCGGCAGGCTGGCCGCGATGTGATCGACCGCCTTTTCCGGAATGCCATAGAACGGCAAAGCCCCTTCGCAGGCAAGCGGATCGGCCCTCCCCTCGCTCGCTTCCAGCGCGTCGGGCACGCCACGGTCATGCAGCAGCCGCAGGCCGGATTCGATCGCGGTCGGCGGCAGCGCCATGCGCGCGCGCCAGCCAAGGACATGCTGCTTATCGGGGCTGAGCGAACCGGCCAGCTCGGCCGAAACCGGCGTGCGCGGCAGGCCGGCCAGCGATTCCTGCCAGCGCGACCAGACGAGTTGCACCGGGCGGCCCACCTGCCGCGCGATCGATGCCGCCTCCGCCGCCACGCGGCTGTCCAGCCGCGCATCGAAGCTGCCGCCGGCGTGCATCGGATAAACGATCACGTCCGCGCGCGAGACGCCGGCCGCCAGCGCGCCGGCGCGGCGCACCCGTTCGGGCGCCTGCGTCGCCACCCACAGCTCCAGCTTGCCGTCGCGCAGCCGCGCCGTGGCCGTGGCCGTTTCCAGCGGCGCGTGCAGCGCCGGCTCGACATCGTAGCGAGCGGCAAGCCCCAGTTTCACCGGCCCGGCCTTTTCCAGCAGGGCATCGGGATCGCCATCCGCGGCAACGCGGACGGGACGGCCCTTTTGCAGCGCGGTATTGAGCGCCTGGTCGATCGCGGCACTGTCCGCGATCGGGCCGGCCGCCCGGAACCGCGGCTCCATCGCCTTCACCGCCTTGTTCGCCGCGTGCCAGGTCGTCGCCACCGCCGCCAGCCAGCGCTTGGCATGGACCACGCCGACAAGTCCGCGCACGCCCGCCGCCGCGTCCTTGTCGTGGCTGGAGAGCACGCTGTTGCCCTGCGGCCCGTGCGCGATCGCGGCGAAGACCATGCCCGGCAACCGAACATCCCCCGCGAACACGAAGCTGCCGTCCGCCTTGGCCGGCAGATCGAGCCGGGGATAGCGTGGCCGCGCGCCTTCGGGGAAATCGCGCGGCCGTTCCGCCGGCGCGCCGGCGCGCAGCACCGGCGGATCGAGCGGATCATAGGCCAGCGCCTTTTCCAGCAGCGCGGCGAAGGCCAGCCGCTTGTCGCCATGGATCACGAAATGATCCCGTGCCTCGCACTCCTCCCAGCCGACGTTCCATTCCGCCGCCGCCGCCCGGGTCAGCATCGCCCGCACGCCGGCGGCGGCCGCGCGCAGCGGTTGTTCGAACGCCGCCAGCGCCGTGCCATCGGCGGTAATCATCAACGGTTCGCGTTCGGCCTTCAGCCGGGCGAGCACCCCGTCCGGATTCTCCGCCAGCCCCGCGCCAAGCGGCATCCACAGCGGCGCCCAGTGCGCGGCCAGCACCGGATCGGCATAGACCGGGCTGACCGGCGCGGGTTCCACGCCCACACGCCGCCAGTCCGCGCCCAGTTCCCACGCGACGATCTGCGCGACGAGCGTGGTGATGCCCTGCCCCATCTCGCAGAACGGCACGGCGACGCTGACCGCGCCATCCGCCGCCATCCGGATGAAGGCGTCGAAAACATGCTCGCCATCGCCCGCGCGCAATGGCGTGGCGTAGTGGCGCGGCACCAGCGAGAACGCCAACAGCAGGCCGCCACCCGCCGCGGCGGCGCCGGCCGCACCGACCAGCAGCCCCCGCCGGGTCAGCCGCCCGCCCAGCGCCACGCGATCAGCCCTGCCCGTCCAGCCAGCGCAACACGCCGCGCGCGATCGTGGCGAAGGCTTCGGCCTGCGGCCCTTCGCCCGCCGCCGGCGGGTGGCCCGCATCGCTGTCGCGCCGGATCGCCAGGTCCAGCGGCACGCGGCCCAGGAATGGCAGGTTCATGGTCTTCGCCGCCGCCTCCGCGCCGCCGATGCCGAACGGGTCGCTCTCCTCCCCGCAATGGGGGCAGATATAGCCGGCCATGTTCTCGACAAGGCCGATCAGCGGCACCTGCCCCTGTTCGAACAGCCCGATCGCGCGGGTCGCATCCATCAGCGCCAGATCCTGCGGCGTGGACACGATCACCGCGCCGGCGGGCTTGTGCTTCTGCAGCATGGTCAGCTGCACGTCGCCGGTGCCGGGCGGCAGATCGACCACGATGATCTCGGCATCCCCCCAGTGCGCGTCGATCAGCTGGCCCAGCGCGTTGCCCGCCATCGGCCCACGCCAGGCGATCGCCTGCCCGGGCTGGACAAGGTGCCCCATCGAGAGCATCGGCACGCCGAACGGACTAGGCACCGGGATCATCTTGTTGCCTTCGCCCTCCGGGCGGCGGCCCTCGGTCGCCAGCAGGCGCGGCTGCGAAGGGCCGTAGATATCGGCATCGACCAGCCCCACCTTGCGCCCCAGCCGCGCCATGGCGACCGCGAGATTGGCCGAGAGCGTCGACTTGCCCACGCCGCCCTTGCCCGAACCGACAGCGATGATGCGGCGCTGGCGCTTCTCCGCCGTCATCGCCAGCCGCACGTCCTGCGCACCCGCCTTGCGCGCGGCGTCGCGCACCGCCATTTCCAGCCGGTCCCGCTCCATGCGGTCCATCCCGCCGACGTCCAGCACGATCGTGGCGATGCCATCCGCGCCGCGCAGCGATTGCAGCCGCGCGCCAGCCAGTTCCTCAAGGGCGCTTCGCAGCGCGTCTTCGTTCAGACTCACGTGTTTTCCTGTTCTTCCGGGCCTTCCAACTCGCGCGCGTCCTAGCAGATGAATTTTGGGGAGGAGACACTGTTTTTCCGCGAAACCCGTTCCTATAACGACCTCATGAGCAGTTTTGGCGAGCGGATGACGCGCATCGGCCTGGCGATGGCCGGCAAGAAAAGCCCATGGGGCGATCCTGACAGCGCCGACGGCAGCGAGCCGGGCGGCGCCGCGCCTTCGGCCACGGGTGGCGAGGACGCCGATGCGCCGGACGGACCGGCGGGCGAAAAGCCGCAGGAGCCGAAGCAACCGAACGGCCCTCGCAATCCCTGGCTGCCGCCTTCGTCGGGCGAAGGTCGGCGCTCCGCCAGCATCGAGGACATCTTCCGCGCGCGCACCGGGCGCGGCCGTCCTGGCGGAGGCGATGGCGGCGGCAAGGGGCCGACGCTGCCGCGCCTGCCGCAGCGGCCGGACGGCAAGTCGTGGCTGCCGATCGGCATCGCGCTGGTCGCGGCCGTTTGGCTGGGCGCTTCCATGGTCCATCGCATCTCGCCGCAGGAAAAGGGCGTGGTCACCACGTTCGGCAAGTATTCGCGGATGCTGGACCCCGGCATGGCGCTGACGCTGCCCTGGCCGATCCAGTCGGTCGCGACGCAGGACGTCACCTCGATCCGCCGGGAATCGATTCCGGAAGGCGATGGCGAGAAGCTGATGCTCACGGGCGATCAGAACCTTGTCGACCTGTCGTACCTCGTGCGCTGGAACATCAAGAACCTGAAGCTCTATTCGTTCCAGCTGGCCGATCCGGACCAGACGGTGCGCGAGGTGGCCGAAGCGGCGATGCGCCAGTCGATCGCCGAAGTCACGCTGAACGACGCCATGGGCGCAGGCCGCGCCTCGATCGAACAAAGCGCGCGCGACCGGATGCAGAAGGTGCTCGACGCCTACCGTTCGGGCATCCTGATCCAGGGCGTGGACATCAAGAAGGTGGACCCGCCCGCCAAGGTGGTGGACGCTTTCAAGGAAGTGCTGGCCGCACAGCAGGACGCGCAGAGCGACGTCAACCGCGCGCAGGCCTGGGCGCAGCAAACCACCGCGCGCGCGCAGGGCGATGCAACCGCGTTCGACAAGGTCTATGAACAATACAAGCTGGCCCCGGAAGTGACGCGGCGCCGGATGTACTATGAAACGATGGAACGCGTGCTGAGCCAGACCGACAAGGTGATCGTCGAAACGCCGGGCGTCACGCCCTATCTGCCGTTGCCGCAACTGATGCAGCAACCCAAGCCCGCACCGACGGAGGGCCGCTGACATGGGCGGCTTCTTCGAGAACCTGTGGCGCGAACAGAAGGTGCTGCTCGGCGTGCTGGCCGCGGTGCTGCTGCTGGCGATCAGTTCGCTGATCGTCGTCGATGAAAAGGAACAGGTGCTGATCGTCCGGCTGGGCGATCCCGTGCGCGTGATCAACCGTTTCAGGCCCAACACCGACTACGGCCAGACCGGAGCGGGCCTGAGCTGGCGAATTCCGTTCTTCGAACAGGCCGTGCGCATCGACAAGCGCGTGCTGGACGTCGACCTGGAACGCCAGCAGGTGACCTCGGCCGACCAGCGCCGGCTGGAGGTGGACGCCTATGCCCGGTACCGCGTGATCGATCCGGTCAAGATGTACCAGACCGCCGGCACGGTGGACCGCGTTTCCGAACAGCTCCAGCCAATCCTCAATTCGGCGCTGCGCCAGGAACTGGGCAACCGCACCTTCGCCTCGCTGCTGACCGCCGAACGGGGGCAGGCCATGGCCAACATCCGCGCCGGGCTGGACAGCGAAGCGCGCGAATACGGCGCGCAAGTGATCGACGTGCGGATCAAGCGGGCGGATCTGCCCGACGGCACCCCGCTGGACAGCGCCTTCACCCGGATGAGCACCGCGCGCCAGCAGGAGGCGGCGACGATCCGCGCGCAGGGCTCGAAGAACGCGCAGATCATCCGCGCCGAAGCGTCCGCTTCCGCCGCGAAGACCTATGCCGACAGCTTCGGCAAGGACCCGGCGTTCTACGACTTCTACCGCGCGATGCAGAGCTATGACGCGACCTTCGCGCAGAAGGGCAGCAGCACCTCGATCGTGCTGTCGCCGGACAACGAATATCTGAAGCAGTTCAGGGGAAAGTAGGAACCGCGTCATTCAAATCCCGTTCATGCAACAAAGCGTGAAAAACGGGGCGGGATCTCACGCGGCGGCACTCCGCCCCAATCGAACAGACAAGAAGGAAATGGCCACGTGCGATATGCTTATGGTGTGACTACGGCCCTGCTCCTCGCCGGCAGCGCTCTGACGCTGGTCACCGGATTTCCCGCCGGGGCGCAGGTCGCGCAGAACGACAGCGCACAGATGCAGGCGGTCGTCCCCCGCGCCGGCGCGCCGGCCAGCTTCGCCGACCTGACCCAGCAGCTTCAGCCGGCAGTGGTGAACATCTCCACCCGCCAGCGGGTGAAGGTGCAGAACAACAATCCGTTCGCCGGCACGCCCTTCGGCGATCTGTTCGGCGGCGGCCAGGGCGGCGGCGGCACCACCACGCGCGAGGCGCAGTCGCTGGGATCGGGCTTCGTCATTTCCGCCGACGGCTATGTGGTGACCAACAACCACGTCATCACCGCCGACGGCCAGGGTGAGGTCGAATCGATCACCGTGACGATGACCGACGGCACCGATTATCCCGCCAAGCTGATCGGCCGCGATGCCGCATCCGACCTCGCGGTGCTGAAGATCAGCAGTTCCAAGCCCTTCCCGTTCGTGAAGTTCGGGGATTCGCGCAAGGCGCGCGTGGGCGACTGGGTGATCGCGATCGGCAACCCGTTCGGCCTGGGCGGCACCGTCACGCAGGGCATCATCTCGGCGGTCTATCGCAACACCGGTTCGGGTTCGGCCTATGACCGCTATCTGCAGACCGACGCATCGATCAACCGGGGCAACTCGGGCGGCCCGATGTTCGACATGCAGGGCAACGTGATCGGCATCAACAACGCGATCTTTTCGCCCACCGGCGGCAGCGTGGGGATCGGGTTCGCCATTCCCGCCGAAACCGCCGCGCCGATCGTGGACAAGCTGATCAAGGGCCAGGCGATCGAACGCGGCTATCTGGGCGTGCGGATCCAGCCGCTGTCGGACGATCTGGCCGCTTCGCTGGGTCTGGCCAAGAAGCGCGGCGAATTCATCCAGTCGGTGGAGCCGGGCCATGGCGCGGCCAAGGCCGGCATCCAGGCGGGCGACGTGGTCGTCTCCGTGGCGGGCAAGGAAGTGACGCCGGAACAGACGCTGTCGTTCATCGTCGCCAACACCGCGCCCGGCACGCGCATCCCGATCGAACTGGTCCGCAACGGCCAGCGCCTGACCGTGAACGCGGTGGTGGACAAGCGCCCGACCGAAGAGGAGCTGGCCAAGCAGAGCTTCGATCCCGACGCGCAGGATCAGGACGACAGCTTCGGCGGCAAGAGCCAGAGCCAGAAGCAGAACGGCACCGTGATCCAGCAGTCGCTCGGCCTGGCCGCCATTCCGCTGACCACCCAGATCGCCCGCCAGCTTGGCGCCAGCGACGATACGCGCGGCGTGGTGGTCACGGCGGTCGACGATTCGTCGGACGCCGGCTCCAAGGGGCTGCAGCGCGGCGACATCATCCTGTCGGCCAATTACCGCGCGCTGACCAGCATCGCCGATCTCGAAGCCGTGGTGCGCGCCGCCAAGGCGGAAAACCGCGAAGCCGTGCTGCTGCGCGTCCAGCGCCGCGGCCAGCCGGCGATCTACGTGCCGGTGCGCCTGCGCTGACCGCACGGGCGCGATAGCGGAACACGAAGAAGGAGGGCCTTACCGCCCTCCTTTTTTGTTGGCGGTTGGAAAGTGGGTGGCTGCCCACCCCCGGCCCCTCCCGCAAGCGGGAGGGGAGCGAGACTTGCGTCGCCGTAGGCGGCGCTAGTCGCAGCGGGGTGGGCTTTCCGCGCTCCGCGTTTGCATCTGATGGAACCAGCCTTCCCGACCGAGCGCAAGCAAACGATCAGGGGTTGCCCTGCCCTCCGCCAACGGTGGCGCGGGTGCCGCCGGTCGGTCGGGGGCGCGGTGCGGCCTGGCCGTTGGCGTCGTTCCGGCCCCGCCCGATCGCGCGGTCGAGGAAATCGTCGTTCGCGGCCGCCGGGCCGCTGCCATCGGCGCCGTTGCCATCGCGGTAGGTCGGCTGGCGTTCGCGCTGCGCCCCCGAGGGCGTGTTGCTGCCGATACCCGGCGCGCCGCCTGCTGGACCGTTCCCCGGCCCACCCGGTGCGCCGCCTGCCGGGGCCTGCCCGCCCTGGTCGACCAGATTGCCGTTCTCATCCACGTAGAAGTAGTTGTCGGAATTGTTGAGCAGGGCCTCGTCGTCGGGCTCGAGCTGCCATTGCGGCAGCTTGAGTTCGGTATCGAACTTCTCCGCCGGGCGCTTGGCGGTGGCGACTTTCATGTAGGCCGCGAACGCGCGCGCCGGCGCGGTGCCGCCCTGCAATCCCGGCACCGCGTGGGCATCGTCGCGCCCCATCCATACGCCGGTGGTGATGCCGCTGGAAAAGCCGAGGAACCAGCCATCCTTGTTCGAGCTGGTCGTTCCGGTCTTGCCTGCCACCGGCCGGCCGATCTGCGCGGCGCGGCCCGTACCGATGCTGACCGCCGTCTGCAGCAGATCGGTAATGCCGGCCGCGACATACGTGGGCACAAGCTGCTGCGACGCATCAGGGCGGTGGCTATAGACCACCTCGCCGTCCGTGGTGGTGATCTTGCGAATGCCATAGGGCGTGACCGACGCGCCCTTGTTCTGCACCGCGGCGAAGGCGCGCACCATGTCGATCACGCGCACGTCGGACGTGCCCAGCACCATCGAGGGCAACGTGTTGATCGGCGTGGTGATGCCGAAGCGGCGGGCCATGTTGGCCACCGCGCCGAAGCCTACCTCGTTGCCGAGCTGCGCGGCCACGGTGTTCTTGGAATAGGCGAAGGCGGTGCGCACGTCGATTTCGCCGGCGTAAGTGCCGCCCGAATTGCGCGGCGACCACCCGTCGATCGTGACCGGCGCATCGACCACGCGCGAATCCGGCGTGTAGCCAGCCTCGAGTGCGGCGAGATAGACGAACAGCTTCCACGCCGAGCCGGGCTGGCGCACGGCGTTGGTGGCGCGGTTGTAGTTGGACGTCACGTAATCCGTGCCGCCCACCATCGCCAGCACCGCGCCATCGCGGTCCACGCTGACCATCGCGCCTTGTGCGCCCTTGGGAGCATAGCCCTGAATCGCGCTGGTCGCGGCGCGCTGCATGACGGGGTCAAGCGTGGTCCAGACTTCGATCGGCTGGTCGTTTTCCGGCAGGATCAGGTCCAGTTGCGGCAGAACCCAGTCCGTGAAGTAGCGCGCGGAATTCTGCCCCTCCTCACCCGCCAGCTTCACGTCCTTGAAATTGACCGCCGCGGCGTCGGCGGGTGTGATCGTGCCGTTGCGCTGCATCACGTCGAGCACGACCTTGGCGCGCCCGACGGCGGCCTCGGCATCGGCAGTCGGCGAATAGTGCGAAGGCGCTTTCACCAGCCCGGCGATGATCGATGCCTCGGCCAGCGACAGGCGCTCGCCCGAATGGCCGAAGAACTTGCGCGCGGCGGAATCGACGCCATAGGCGCCGCCACCGAAGTATACCTTGTTGAGATAGAGTTCGAGGATCTGGTCCTTGGAGAACTTCTGCTCCAGCGCCAGCGCCAGCACCGCCTCGCGCAGCTTGCGGTCGAAGGTGCGGCTGTTGTTGAGGAAGATGTTGCGGGCAAGCTGCTGCGTGATCGTGGACCCGCCCTGCCGCCAGCGCCCGCTTTCGACGCGGACCATCAGCGAACGGGCAATGCCCAGCGGGTCCACGCCCCAGTGTTCGCGATAACGCCGGTCTTCCACCGAAACCATCGCATCGCGCATCACGCGCGGGATGCGATCGTAGGGAATCCACCGGCCGTAGCTTGGCCCCAGGGTGACGATTTCCGACCCGTCGTTGGCGCGTACCACGATCATCTGGCCGGCCTGGCTGGACTTCAGCTTCTCGTAGCTCGGCAGCGAGCGCGCGGTGACGAACACCGCCACCGCCGCGCCGATCACCGCGAGGAGCGCAAGGCCGCCGCCCCAGACGAAAATGCGCCGTATCCAACGGCGGAAGGCCGATGGCTTCTTCGGCGCGCGGGAAGAGCCGCCCGAATCCGGGCTGCGTGGAATATCCCGTCTGGCCATCAGTCTTCTACCGGACCTTTCCGTCTACTGCGAACCATGCTGGCGGGAGCAACACGGCATCCGGCATGGATGGCCCCCAACGCGAACCGCCCTTTGCATAGGCTATTTGTAACGCAGGGTTAATCGGAAGTTTTCCCGCGCGCGGAAAAGGCCCCTCCCGTCAGTCCTCGGGCGAAAAATCCAGCGAGGCACTGTTGATGCAATAGCGCAGGCCGGTGGGCGCGGGGCCATCGGGGAACACGTGGCCCAAGTGCCCGTCGCAGCGCGCACAGCGCACTTCGGTGCGGACCATGCCGTGTGTGACATCGCGGTGTTCGTCCACCGCCTCGGCCTCCATCGGCGCATAGAAGCTCGGCCAGCCGGAGCCGCTGTCATACTTGGTGGCGGCATCGAACAACGGCGCGCCGCAGCCGGCGCAGACATAGTCGCCCGCCGCCTTGTTCTTTTCGTACTTGCCGGTGAAGGCGCGCTCGGTGCCCGCCTGCCGCAGGATCGCGTACTGCTCCGGCGTCAGCCTTTCACGCCATTCGGCTTCGGTGAGGTTCAGCTTGTCGGCCATGGGGATCTCCTTTGCCGCGCATATGGGGTCAGTCGGGAAACTCTACAATGAGCACCGCGCCATCGTGCCCGGCCACGCGCATCCGCGCGCCGACCGGCGCATCCGGGCCGCGCACCAGCCATTCGGTATCACCCTGGCGCACGCGTCCGCCGCCGCCGTCGATCGCCTGGACGACGGTGACGCTCTGGCCGATCAGCCGCCCGCCGCGATCGTTGAGCAGGGGATCGGCCGAAACCACCGGATTACGGGCCAGCCAGCGCCGCGCCGCAAACAGCACGCAGCCCGCCAGCACGGCGAACAGCACCACCTGCGCGGCCAGCGCCACCGGCAGCGCCGCCGCCACGAAGCCCGTGAGCAGCGCCGCCGCTGCCAGCCAGATCAGGAAATACCCCGGGGCGACGAGTTCCGCGATGGCCAGCGCGACTCCCAGCGCCAGCCAGCCCCAGTGCGGCGCCAGGGCGTCAAGCACGGCCTATCCCCGATTTGTCCGCCCCCGCCTTGTCCGCCGGTGCGGGGTTGGCCCGGGGCTTCACCGCATCGCCGATCAGTTCCCCGATACCGCCCAGCGAGCCAATCAGTTGCGTCGCCTCCACCGGGAACAGGATGGTCTTGGCGTTGGGCGAAACCGCGAACTGCTGCACCGCCTCCACATATTTCTGCGCCACGAAATAGTTGAGCGCCTGCGTGCCCGAAGACGCGATCGCCTCGGACACGACCTGTGTGGCCCGTGCCTCGGCCTCGGCCGCGCGTTCGCGCGCCTCGGCATCGCGATAGGCCGCTTCGCGCCGCCCTTCGGCTTCGAGGATCTGCGCCTGCTTCTGCCCTTCGGCGCGCAGGATTTCCGCGCTTTTCAGCCCCTCGGCCTCGAGAATCTGCGCGCGCTTCTCGCGCTCGGCCTTCATCTGGCGCGCCATGGCGTTGGAAATGTCCGCTGGCGGGCGGATGTCCTTGATCTCGACGCGCGTGATTTTGAGGCCCCAGGGCGAGGTGGCGTGATCGACCACGGCCAGCAGGCGGGCATTGATCTCGTCCCGCTTGGACAGCGTCTCGTCCAGGTCCATCGACCCCATCACCGTGCGCAAGTTGGTGGTAGTGAGTTGCATGATCGCGACGAAGAGGTCCGATACCTCGTAGGCCGCCTTGCCCGCGTCCAGCACCTGGAAGAACACGATGGCGTCCACGCCGACCATGGCGTTGTCGCGGGTGATGATCTCCTGGCCGGGGATGTCGAGCACCTGCTCCATCATGTTGACCTTGCGCCCGACGCGATCGACGAACGGCATGATGAAATGCAGGCCGGGCGTGGCCGCCAGGGTGAACTTGCCCAGCCGCTCGATGGTATAGACATAGCCCTGGCGCACGACGCGGACGCCGGTGAAGAAATAGACGGCAACGAGCACCGCCAGCAGAACGAGAACGCCTTCCATCGCCACCCCCATCACTTCGATGCCGGAGTCTAGCGCACGGCGCATTCCAGCCAAGCACAAACCGCTCCGGCCAACGAAGCGCGATGGAACCTGATCAATAGTGCGATTTCTGATCCGGCTTCGCGAGGTCGTAACAGTGGGCGATGTCGTACTTTTCGACACCCCCGCCCTCGTCGAACGCTTCCTTGAGCATGGCGTCGTGCGCCTCGGCGATCGCCCGGTCGGCCTGGTCGCCGCTCCTGCCCGCGGCGATCAGCGCTTCACGCTCGCGCGCGGTCAGCACCGAGGCCAGCGTCTTCATGTCCTGCGCCGCCGGCGTCATGCCCTCGCGCCCGTGAATTTCCTCGAAGGCGAGAGAGAGGATCGCGGTGCATTGCAGAAGGTCGGGCGCGCGCAGTGGCGGAACGGTCTTGTCCAGCAGCGGAAGACAGGCGCGCATCTGCGCAGCCAGCACAGCATCCGCGGGATCGGCACTGGCGCCCTTCTGCAAGGTGCCGACATCGGCCACGATCAGATCGCGCACCTGTTCGCGCGTCAGGCCGGCTTCGGCGACGACCCGCGTGCTTACCTCGACGAAATAGCGCTTTCCCCGCACGGCCAGCGGCGGGAACGCGAGCGCGGCAGGTGCCCCGTTGGCCTGCTCGGACGCAACGATCGCGAAGACGGCGGCGCATTGCAGCGCGGCGCGGTGTTCCGGGGTCAGGCTGTCAGCTGTAACCGCATCGGCGGCCGCATCCGCCGCCACGGCCGGGGATGCCGGCAGGGCAGATGGAACAAGCAACGAAAGCGCGGCAAGCGCGGCGGGAATGCGCATGGTCAGGCTATAGGCGCGGCGTGCGCAAAAAAGAAGCCGCGAGCATGACGCTCGCGGCCCTGGCAGGTTTGGCGTGTCCGGCAGGGTAGCGGGAGGACACGAGCTGGAGAAAAGATCGGATCGGCCGGGCGCTTGTTAAGGCCCGGATCGATCCTTCAGGCCAGAATCAGGCCTTCCCGCCGTTGCAGCGGGCAAGTTCCTCGGCGGAAAGCTCGCCGTCCGGCGTGGCGAAGCGGGCGATCGTGCCGACCTTCTGGGAAATGCGCGCACAGACCATCGCGGGGCGCGAGGTGTCGCGCGCGCCCGAGCATTCCGATCCGGTGCAGGACCAGGCAACGCCGTGTTCGATCAGGCGCTTGGGCGCATCGAGAGCCGTTGCCAGGGTAACGGAATAGTAGCCGCCCGCTGCGTGCGAAGGCGTGGCGGTTGCGGTGAAACCGGCGACCGTTCCGACCAGCGCGAGAACGGCAGGCGCAAGCTGGCGCAACGCGCCATGGCGAAGTGCAATCATGATTCTTCCCCTTTTTCATGGCAAGGAAATCATGGGGTCCTTGGAGAGGGTCGATTTCCGTTGCGAATCGTTTCCTATATCGATAAGTTTTAAGTTGCAACTAAAAACTTAAATAGGCCGACGATATGGGGTACAAGCGCGACGACATGCACAAACTTCACGAACCCCTTGCCGAGATCGGACAGTGTGGCCTTCCCGTGGCGCTGGAAGCCATGGGCGAGCGCTGGTCGTTCATGATCCTGCGCGCCGCCCTGAACGGCGTCCGGCACTTCGAGGATTTCCTCGACGAGCTTGGGATCGCCCGGAACATCCTTTCAAACCGCCTGTCAAGGCTGGTCGAAGCAGGCATTCTCAAGCGCGAGCATTGCGCCGACGATCGCCGTCGCATCGAATACCGGTTGACGGAAAAGGGATTCGACCTGTTGCCGGCCATGCTGGCATTGCGCCAGTGGGGCGAGAAATGGCAACTCGGCGTCGCCGCCAATCCGGTGCTGTGCGACGCGCGCGACGGCAGGCCCATCGCGCCGATCACGATCCGCGCGCACGACGATCGCCAGTTGAAGCACAGCGACCTCACCTGGCGTGATCTGGCGGATGTGGAAGCGGAAGAAGCGGGCGGCGTTGCTGCCGGAACAGCTCCGGTCCGCATCGTCGGGTAGCAAGCCCCGCAGACTATCTGCAAAAAGAACCCGGGAGCGGGGGGCTGAGGTCCGCCCCCGGGGTGCAGATTACCGGCTGTGGACCGGTCCGCGCTTGATCGAGGCGAATTTCGCCCGCGCATTGTTCAGCGCGCTGTTATAGCAAGTCCGTTCGGACACCTGCTCGTTCAGAGAAGCGCGATCGGTGCCGATGCCGCAGACACCGCGGGCCGCGCTGCGCAGGCGGGCGTCGAACGCGGACTGTCCGTGCGGCGTGGAAAGGTCGAGATCGGCATAGTCCACCGCGCGGGTTTCCTGGGCAAAGGCGGGCTGCGCGGCGATGGTCAGGCCCAAAAGGGCAGTAGCGAAAGCGGTCTTGGTGAGAGCGGTCATGGTCTGGTCCTCAATCTGGTGTCCGGAACCGTTTGGCGGTCGATCCCGGAAGGGGGGCTGCGACGGCAGATCGGGGTATGGGGGGCAACGCCGTCGCTGAAGTTGTCCTACGCCGCCCCGCCCCGTCGCGCCCGCCGTCATCGACAAGGCAGGAAGTCCCGCCGACGAGAAGCGACCGCGTCCGATGAACGACCGTCCTGATCCGGTGAACCGCATGGGCCGCATGTTGCTGACAACCGGGAAGAAGAGTTCTATCGTTACGCGGCAATGGACATTTTCGTCACATTCCTGCTCGGCATCGGCAATTTCGCTCTGCACCGGGCAGTCCTGGACAGCGGCCATCCGCTGCTGGGCAAAATGCCTTGGTTCTATCACGGCCTCCACCGGCGCTTCAGCTTCGCGGTCGAATTCCTGATGCTGTTTGCCGGGCTGCTGCTGACCGCGCAGGGCATTGCGTGGGGGCCGGTCGCCTACCTCGGCTATACCGCGCTCAACGGCCTATCCGCGTGGCTGATCCTGAGCGACCGTATCTGAACCGGTCCGGGAACCACGCGCGCCCAGCCGCATTGCCCGAACGATGGACCGAACCCCGCCAATCTGGCTGGTCGCCAACGCGGCCAGCGGCAGCAACAGCGACGACGCGCTCGACGACCTGATGGCCAGACTGGCCGCCACCGGGAGAGAACCGGCGCGCGTCGTGCGCTTTCCTGACGATGCCCTGCCGGCGCGCGCCGATCTCGACCGCGAAGGCATCGGCATGCTTGCGGTGTTCACCGGGGACGGCACCGTCAACGCGCAGTGCACGCGGCTCTATGGCTGGCAAGGCGACGTGCTCGTCTTGCCGGGCGGCACGCAGAACCTCATGGCCAAGGCGCTGCATGGCGAAGACGTGTCTGTCGAAGGCGTGGTTGCGGCGCTGGAACAGGGCAGCCTCTCATCCACACGCCGCCGCCTGATCCGCTGCGCGCAAGGCGACGCCCTGTGCGAGATCGTGGCCGGCCCCGGCGCGGTATGGGCCGACGTGCGCGAGGAAATCCGCGACGGCGACCTGGGCGGCATCGCGACATCGCTGGGCGAAGCGATTCGCCGCAGCGCCTCGGACCCCGGCGTGACGATCGTCGAGCCGGCAACGGGGCGCGAGGAAGGCTACCCCGCCATACGCCTTCACCCCGGCGCTGCGGGCATGGCTGTCGATGCCTATGGCCCGCAGGACATCGCCGGCATCGCACAGCAAGCGGGCGCGATCCTGCGGCGGGATTTCCGCACTGGCCCGCACGACAAGCTGGGCGAACACGATCGCGTGCGCTGCCGCTCCGAGGAACCGATCGAACTGATGATCGACGGCGAACGCCGCACCGGAGCGCGCGAAGAGACGTTCGAAATCATGGACTGCGACGTGAATTTCCTGTCTAGCATCCGGCAGCATGAGTAGCTCTGCCCCGATCCGGATCTTCCATCTCAGCGACATCCATTTCGGGCTGGAGGACCGCGAGGCGCTGGCCTGGGCGCGCGAAAGCATCGCGCGCGAACGGCCCGACGCGGTGGCCATCACCGGCGACCTGACGATGCGCGCGCGCCACCGCGAATTCGCCGCCGCGTGCGACTGGATTCTTTCGCTCGATGCCGCCGTGACGGTGGAGGTGGGCAATCACGACCTGCCCTATTTCAACCTCTTCGAACGCTTCACCGATCCCTATCGCCGTTTCCGCCGGATCGAGGCGCTGGTCGAGCGCGCGATTCCGGTCAACGGCATCGCGATCATCCCGCTCAAGACCACGGCACGCGCGCAGCCGCGCCTCAACTGGTCGAAAGGCTGTGTGACCCGGCGCGCGCTGGCGCAGACGCTGGCGGCGATCGACGCGCTTCCCGTGGGCGTCCGCGCCATCGTTACCGCACATCACCCGCTGGTGGAGGCCGGCACGCGCGGCAAGGCGCTGACGCGGGGAGGATCGCGCGCGCTGGCGGAACTGGCGAAGCGCGATGTGCTGGCCGTGCTTTCCGGCCACGTCCACGATCCGTTCGACCTGATCCACCCCACCCCAAACGGCCCGGTCCGCATGATCGGCGCGGGCACGCTTTCGCAGCGGATCCGCTCGACTCCGGTCAGCTTCAACGAACTGACGATCGCGGACGGCCGGATCGACGTGCGCGTGCGAAATATGGAGCGCGTGCCAACGCGCGCCATGCAGATCGACGACATCCCCGAAGACGCCCTGCCCCCGCGGGAGACCGGCGCGCCGGTGGCCCCGATCGGCGCCGTGCCCGACGTCGATCCGCCGGTGCATTGAGCGCGGCGCGACACGCGCTATAGGGCACCCATGTCCGCAAACCTTTCCACGCCGGTCGTCACGCGCTTCGCGCCATCGCCCACCGGGCGGCTCCATGTCGGCAATATTCGCACGGCGCTGCACAACTGGCTGCTCGCCAAGCGCCACGGTGGCCGCTTCCTGCTGCGCATCGACGATACCGATGCCGAGCGCAGCCGCGAGGAGCATGTCGAAGCGATACGCGCCGATCTGGCGTGGCTGGGCCTCCATCCCGAAGGCGAGGAGCGCCAATCGGCGCGCTTTGCGATCTACGAAGCCGCGTTCGACCGGCTGGTCGCCGCCGGGCGGCTCTATCGCTGCTACGAGACCGCCCAGGAACTCGATCTCAAGCGCAAGGTCCTGCTCGGGCGCGGTCTGCCGCCGATCTACGATCGCGCCGCGCTGCACCTGTCCGAAGCCGATCACGCGGCCAGGGCGGCGGCGGGCGAAAAGCCGCACTGGCGCTTCCTGCTGGACCACGACACGCCGATCGCATGGCACGACGGCATCCGCGGCCCGCAACACTTCGATCCGCGCCAGATGTCCGACCCGGTGGTACGCCGCGCCGACGGATCGTGGCTCTACATGCTGCCCAGCGCGATCGACGATGCCGCCATGGGGATCAGCGACGTGTTGCGCGGCGAGGACCACGTTTCCAACACCGCCACGCAGATCCAGATGTTCGGCGCGCTGGGGGCGGAGCCGCCGCGCTTCGCCCACGCCGCGCTGCTGACCGGCACCGAAGGCAAGCTCTCCAAGCGGCTGGGCTCGCTGGGGGTCGCCGATCTGCGCGAGGCGGGGATTGAACCCGAAGCCCTGATCGCCATGCTGGCGCGCCTGGGAACGTCGGACCCGATCGATCCCGCGCTGGATGCGGATGCCCTGGCCGCCGCGTTCGACCTTTCCCGGTTCGGCCGCGCGCCGGCGCGGTTCGACGATGCCGAGCTGCACCGCATCAACGCCGCCGTGGTCCATCGCCTGCCCTTCGCGCGCGTGGCCCATCTCCTGCCCGAAGGCATGACCGAGGTCGCCTGGGAAACGATCCGCCCCAACCTGGCCCATATCGGCGAAGCGGCCGACTGGTGGCGCGTGGTGACCGGGCCGGTCAGGGCCCCCGAGGCCGACCCCGAGACGCGGGCCTTCCTCGATCAGGCAGCGACGATCGCCGCCGGGATCGACTGGGCGTCCGACCCCTGGAGCGCATTGACGGCGACGCTCAAGGACGCGACCGGGCGCAAGGGCAAGGCCCTGTTTCTGCCGCTGCGGCAGGCACTC
The DNA here is from genome assembly GCF_003856955.1 of Novosphingobium sp. LASN5T. NCBI lineage: Bacteria > Pseudomonadati > Pseudomonadota > Alphaproteobacteria > Sphingomonadales > Sphingomonadaceae > Novosphingobium > Novosphingobium sp. LASN5T. The sequence goes on along the minus strand of NZ_RQSI01000021.1, from coordinate 17,574 downwards.
ACGGGCATGGACCACGGGCCGGACATGAAGGCGCTGCTGCCGCTGATCGGCAAGGCCGAAGCAATCGGACGGCTCAGCCCCGCGCCCTGACGCCGAAGCGGGTCAGGCGCTGCCCGTTTCGCTCGCCAGCAAGGCGGGATCGATGCCGTGGATGCGCCAGGTCGCGGCCCAGCGCGCGCCGACCGGCGTATCGAACAGGATATCCGAACTGCCGTCCGCCGCGAACCAGCCGTGCCGCCGCATCTCGCCTTCGAGCTGGCCAGGCGCCCAGCCGGCATAGCCCAGCGCGATCAGCCAGTGCCGTGGCCCGCGCCCCTCCGCGATGGCCCGAAGGATGTCGAGCGAAGCGGAAAGCCCGCACAGCGGATGCACGTCGATCGTGCCCGCCCCGCCCCAGTCCCGCGAATGGAGGACGAACCCGCGCGATGGTTCCACCGGACCGCCATGGAGCACCGGCCCATCGGGCGCGACACCGGGATCGATGCCCACGTCTTCCAGAAGGCCGTGCAGGGTCACACCATCACGGGGCTGGCCAATGCCGATGCCCATTGCGCCGTTTTCGTCGTGCACGCACATCGCGATCACCGCGTGGTCAAAACGCGGATCGCCCATGCCCGGCATGGCCAGCAGGATCCGGCCGGCGAGGTACTGCGCTTCAGGCATGTGAAACCGTATCCTTTCGAGCCTCCCGCACCCCATCATGACGCAGCTGGACGACCGGCACAACGGGACGAATCGTCGGGCATTTGATACCGGTCAACCCATATTAGGCAAAACTGATTAATCCGAGTCGCGATCCCTTTTGAACGCAATGGCCCGGTTCGGCGGAATGCCGGCCAAGGGGCCGTTCGGACCAGGAAGGAACGCGCCGTGCTGCGCCTGATGCTTGTGCTTCACGCTGTCATCGCCACCACCCTGATGGGGGCTGGAATCACCGCCGCGCTGGCGGCAGGTTATGTTGCCAAGGGGCCGATCCTGGCCGCCGCGCTGGGCGGCTTCGTTCTGGCGTTCCCGGCAAGCTGGCTGATCGCCCGCCAGATCGTGGCGCGCGCGGGCTGAAACCCGCCCGCATCCCGTCAGGCTGCGACCGCCTTCATCTCGTGTTCGCCGGCCGCTTCCAGCAGGCGCTTCTCCACCGTTTTCAGCCTGTTTTCGGCGGCCACCTTCTCACCCAGCACATCGGTGACGTAGAACGTATCGACCGCGCGCTCGCCATAGGTAGCGATATGCGCGGAATGGACGACCAGCCGCGCCTCGAACAGCGCGCGCGCCAGGCGGTTAAGCAGAGCGGGCCGATCGCGCGCGCCCACCTCGATCACGGTGAAGCGGTTGGACGCCTTGTTGTCGAAGATCACGATCGGCTGGACCTCGAACGCATCGGCGCGCGGGCGGGCCAGCGGGCGCGCCGCCAGTTGCGGCACCAGCTTGACCCGGTTCGCCAGAGCATCGCCGATCATGGCCTTGAGCCGCCCGATCTGGGCCTCTTCGCTGAACGGACGCCCAAGCGGGTCCTGCACCAGGAAGTTGTCGACCGCCGTACCGTTGCGCGCGGTGTGGATGCGCGCGTCGATGATGTTGCCGCCGGCCAGATGGATGCCGCCCGCGATGCGATAGAACAGCCCCGGATGGTCCGCCGCCATCACCGTGACCAGCGTCGCCCCGCGCGCCGGGTAGTATTGCGCCTCGACCGATAGCGGCTGCCCGTGCGCGCGGTCGAGCTGCTGGAGGTTGAGCGCGATGATGTCCTCCGGCTCGGCGATCCAGTAGGCTTCGCCCAGCTGGCGGCCGGCGGTGCCGATCAGGTTGTCCCGCTCGCGCAGGATCTCGCCCACCGCCTTCTTCTTCGCCGCGATCCGTTCCGCGCGCCCATGCTGCTTGTGGCCCAGCCGCAGCATTTCCTCCGTCGCCAGGAACAAGTCGCCCAGTAGCTGCCGCTTCCAGCCGTTCCAGATGCCAGGGCCGACGGCGCGAATGTCCACGATCGTCAGGACCAGTAGCAGGCGCAGCCGCTCGACGCTTTGAACCGTGCCGGCGAAATCGGCGATGGTCTTGTAGTCCGCCAGATCGCGCTTGAACGCGGTGGCGCTCATCAGAAGGTGCTGGCGAACCAGCCAGGCGACTAGTTCGGTTTCCGCCGCCGACAGCCCGAGCCGCGGGCACAGCTTCATCGCCACTTCCGCGCCAAGGATCGAATGGTCCCCGCGCCGGCCCTTGGCGATATCGTGCAGCAGCGTGGCGACATAAAGCACGCGGCGCGACGCGACCTTGGCGATCACGTCGCTGGCCAGCGGATGATCGTCGCGCGCCTCGCCCTTCTCGATCCGCGCCAGCAGGCCGATCGCGCGGATCGTATGCTCGTCCACCGTGTAGTGGTGGTACATGTCGAACTGCATCTGCGCCACGACACGGCCGAAATCGGGCACGAAGCGGCCGAACACACCCGCCTCGTTCATCCAGCGCAACACGGTTTCGGGATCGTTGCGACTGGTCAGGATGTCGAGGAACAGCGCATTGGCGCGCGGGTCCTTGCGCACGCGGGCATCGATCAACCCGGCATCGCGCTGGGCCAGCCGCATCGCTTCCGGATGGATTTCCATCGCCTCGCGATCGGCGAGCGCGAACATCTCCAGCAGCCGCACCGGCTCCTTGCGGAAGAAATCGTCGCCAGTCACGGTGATGCGCCCGGCATCGATGGTGAACACGCCCACCTTTTTCTTCCGCCGCCGGAATGCCGCGAAGAACCCGCGCTTCTGGCGGGCAAACTGTTCGTCCAGCTGCGCCAGGAACACGCCAGTCAGCGATCCCACCTGCTTGGCCTGCAGGAAGAAGAACTGCATGAACCGTTCGACCGCGCTCTTGCCCGGCCGGTCGGCGAAGTTCATGTGCATGGCGACCTCGCGCTGGAGATCGAACGTCAGCCGGTCCTCGGCCCGGTTCGTCAGCGCGTGGAGATGGCAGCGCACCGCCCAGAAGAAGTTCTCGGCGCGCCGGAACTGGCGGTATTCGTCGGCGGTCAGCAGACCCACGTCGACCAGTTCGCTGGGATCGCGTACCTTGTGGATGTACTTGCCGATCCAGTAGAGCGTGTGAAGATCGCGCAGCCCGCCCTTGCCTTCCTTCACGTTCGGCTCGACCACGTAGCGGCTGTCACCCAGCCGCTTGTGCCGCTCGTTGCGCTCGGCCAGCTTTTCGGAAACGAACTGCCGTTCGGTGCCAGTAACGACCTCGGCCCAGAAGCGGCGCGAACCTTCCTCGAACAGTTCGCGATCGCCCCACACGTAGCGCCCTTCGAGCAGCGCGGTGCGGATGGTCAGATCGCTGCGCGCCATGCGCACAAGTTCGTCCAGCGAACGGCTGGAATGGCCAACCTTCAGCCCCAGATCCCACAGGAAATAGAGCATCGCCTCGATCACCTGTTCGCACCACGCCGTCGGCTTGATCGGCGTGAGAAAGGCGATGTCGACATCGGAATGCGGCGCCATTTCGCCCCGGCCGTATCCGCCCACCGCCAGCACGGCGATCCGTTCGCCGGTGCTGCGGTTGCTGGCGCGATAGACGTCGCCGACGACGTGATCGTAAATCACGCGGACCAGCTGGTCGATCAGGAAGGCGTGCCCCTGCGCGCATTCGTAACCGGCGGACGGCTTTTCCGACAGCCGCCGCATCAGCTCCGACCGCCCGCGCGACAGCGCATCGCGCAGCAGTTCGACCACGACAGGCCGTGCCTTGTCGCGATGCTCGGCCACGGCGGCGGCCACCGCGTCGGTCAGGGTACGCCGATCAACGATCGCGCGCTGGTGCGGAAGGCGGGGAAGCGTCATGGCGGCTCTATAGAAGGAGCGGGGTTGACGGGAAACCACGAAGTCCTCCGTGGTTCCCGCAAAGCCGCGCTAGGTTATTCCAGCCGGTCAACCAGCCTTGACCGTCCACAGCTTCGCATAAGTCTCGCGCAGCGACCGCTTGTCGACCTTTTCCGTGCCCAGGCGCGGAAGCGGCTCGTGAACCTGCCAGAAACGCACGGGAATCTTGAACGGCGCGATGTGTTCGGCCAGGAAAACGCGCAGTTCCTCCTCGCTGGCCGAGCAACCGTCCTTGGCCAGATAGACCGCCACCGGCACTTCGCCATAGAGTTCGTCGGGCAGGCCAAACACGCTGGCCTCGGCGACGCAGGGATGCGCGTAAATCGCCCCTTCCACCTCGATGCACGAGATGTTCTCGCCACCGCGAATGATGATGTCCTTCTTGCGATCGACGATGAACAGATAGCCTTCGGGGTCGAGATAGCCGAGATCGCCGGTGCGGAAATAGCCGTCGGGCATGATCGCCTCGGCGGTCGCCTTGGGATTGTCCCAATACCCCAGGAAATTGCAGACGCTGCGAATCGAGACTTCGCCGATTTCGCCCTGCGGCCGCTGCTTGCCCGCGTCATCGAGGATGGCCAGATCAACCAGCGGGCGCGAGGCCGTGCCGGTGCTGTCGGGCTTGGCGAGATAGTTCTCGTTGAGATTGCCGCAGCCGACGCCATTGGTTTCGGTCAGGCCATAGCCGATGATCGGAAAGCCCTGCGGCAGCGCCTTGCGGATGCGTTCGACGTGCTCCACCGGGCGCGGCGCGCCGCCGGCGGCGAAGGTCACGCAGCTCGACAGGTCGTACTTGTCGCGATCGGGATGCGTGGCGATCTCGAAGCTCATCAGCGGCACGCCGACGAAATAGGTCACCTTCTCGCGCTCGATCAGGCGCATCGCCTCGGTCGCGTCCCACTTGGGCATCAGCACCAGCTTGCGGCCGAGCGCGAAGCTCTGGAGGAACACCGGAACCTCGCCCGTGACATGGAACAGCGGCACGTTGACCAGCGTCACCGGCTGCGCGCCCAGCGGAGGTGCCTCGCCCCGTTCGGTCATCAGGCCCAGCGCCATCACGCTCTGCGCCAGATAGTTCATCGTGCCCTGCACCACCCCGCGATGATCGGAATAGGCGCCCTTGGCATTGCCGGTGGAGCCGGAGGTGAACAGCACCGTCGCCAGATCGTCACCGCCCAGATCCGGCAAAGGCGTTTCGGCGCCGCCGCCCTGCGCCGTCAGCGCGGCCAGCCCCTGCAGCGGCGGGCAGTCGTGCTCCATCGGCAGCAGCGTCGCTCCGTGGTCCAGCCCCTCGAGCCGCGCCGCGCGGCCGGCGTCGGCGATGACCAGGCGGCACCCCACCAGCCGGATGCCGTGCGCCAGTTCCTCGCCGCTCCACCAGCCGTTGAGCAGCGTGACGCAGCCTCCCGCCATCACCACCGCCATGTAGGCCACGACCCAGCTTGCCGAATTGCGCGCGACGATGCCGATCCGCTCGCCTTTCTGCACGCCGTGGCCTTCCACCAACCCGCCGGCCACCACGCGCGCGGCAGCATATATCTGCGCGAACGTCAGCCGCTGTCCGCCATCGATGATGAATTCGCGATCGCCCTGCTGCGCGCAGAACAGCGCGAAATAGGCCGCCAGGCTGGGCGGGGCGGCGGCGATCATCGGCACCGTCCAGCCCGCGCGCTGGAACGGAACCGTGGCAAACATGCCGCCTTGGGCGGTCAGGGCATCCATGATCCGGGACAGATCCCGATCGAGCTGGCTCAGCATTGCTTTCGTTACTCTCCCAAGTGCGCGTGCCGCACGGCGCGGCCTTTTCATGTTTGTCAGGCATTCGCTGCCGTGCCAAAAGCCGGCGGCGAACCTGCCGGCGAAGACACAGACAGGTCCCTTTCTGCAACTTGTACGGAGTTCACTCCTTGCTGTCACTATCGGCGCTGTTACAGTCGGTTCCGCTGCTTGCGTCGGGTGCGATGGCCCTGCCCCACCAGCCACTGCACTGGGAAGACCTGGGCCTTTCCCCGATCGCCGTCGACCTCGGCTTCTTCACGATCAAGTGGTATTCGCTGGCCTATCTGGCGGGCATCCTGCTCGCCTACTGGCACCTTCTGCGCATGATCCGTTCGCCCGGCGCGCCGCTGGCGCAGCGCCATGCAGACGATCTGTTCTTCTACGCCACGCTGGGCGTGATCCTTGGCGGGCGGCTGGGCTATGCCACGTTCTACGCGCCGCGCATGTTCGCGGATCCGGGCGAACTGGTAAAGCTGTGGGAAGGCGGCATGAGCTTCCATGGCGGCATGATCGGCACGGTGCTGGCGATCGCGTGGGTTTCGTGGCGCAACAAGCTCAATTTCGTGCGGGTGTGCGATTACATCGCCGTCTGCGTGCCTTTCGGTCTGCTGTTCGGCCGCCTGGCCAACTTCGTGAACGGCGAGTTGTGGGGCCGCGTGACCACCTCCACGGTGCCCTGGGTCATGATCTTTCCCGGCGCCGGCCCCCAGCCGCGCCATCCCAGCCAGCTCTACGAGGCGCTGCTCGAAGGCCTGGTGCTGGCCGTGCTGCTGATCACGCTGTTCTGGAAGACCCGCGCGCGCTGGCGGCCGGGTCTGCTGGTCGGGCTGTTCACGCTGGGCTACGGCCTGTCGCGCTTCACCGTGGAATACTTCCGCGAACCGGACGCGCAGCTTGAGGAATTCGCCCGCAGCACCGGCTTCTCGATGGGCCAGTGGCTGACCATGCCGATGATGGCGGTGGGCCTGTTCTTCTTCATTCGCGCGCTGGTTCGCCCTCCGCTTTCGGCCCCGAAGCCGGCAACCGCGCCGGCCGCCACCGCGTGACCGGGGGGGCCACGACGGCCCGGGACGATCGTTCGCTCACCGCGACGTTCGCCCGCCTGATCGCCGCCACCGGGCCACTGAGCATCGCGCATTTCATGGCCGAATCGAACGCGCGCTATTACGATTCGCGCGATCCGCTGGGCCTCACGGGAGACTTCATCACCGCCCCGGAAATCAGCCAGATGTTCGGCGAACTGATCGGGTTGTGGCTGACGGACATCTGGACGCGCGCCGGCGCGCCATATCCCGTCCACTACGTCGAACTCGGCCCGGGCCGCGGCACGCTGGCGCGCGACGTGCTGCGCGTGATGCGACGACAGGGCATGGCACCCGCCGTGCATTTCGTGGAAGGCAGCACGGCGCTGCGCGCGATCCAGCGCGAACACCATCCCGATGCCAACTGGCACGACGATCTCTCCACCTTGCCCGCGGACGCGCCGCTGCTGATCGTCGCCAACGAGTTTCTCGATGCGCTGCCGGTGCATCAACTGGTGAAGACCGCCGCCGGCTGGCGCGAACGCCTGGTGGGGATGCACGAAGGCAGGCTGGCCCCGGTCGTGGGCGCGCGCCCCATGGATGCGGCGGTGGCGATGGGTGGCACCGTCTCCGCCGCGCTTGCCGCGCTGATCGCGGACGCGCCCGACGGCGCGATCCTCGAAAGCAGTCCCGCGTCTGCGGCGGCTGTGCGCGCGGTCGCGGAACGGCTGGCCGCGCAGGGCGGCGCGGCGCTGTTCATCGACTATGGCCACACCGCGCCGCGCCTTGGCAGCACGCTGCAGGCGGTGCGCGCGCACCGCAAGGTCGATGCTTTCGCCATGCCCGGCGAGGCTGACCTCACCGCGCACGTCGATTTCGCGGCGATGGCGGAAACCGCCGAAGCCGGCGGCGCGCGGTGGATGGGCACGGCGGAACAGGGCCACTGGCTCCACGCGCTCGGCATCGGCGCACGCGCGCAGGCGTTGGCGCGCTCGGCGCCGGCACAGGTCGCGACCCTCAACGCGGCGCTCGACCGACTGACCGGAGAATCGCAGATGGGCGCGCTTTTCAAGGTTATGGGGCTGGCGAACCCCGGCTGGCCTGCGGGCGCCGGTTTCGCGCGTTAGGCCGCGAATCCCCCTTCCGGGGTTCTTCCGGCGAAACCCTGCTCGCCCCCCTGCCCAAACCCTTGTGAATCCGCGCTTCCCGCAGGACCAAAATGCCTGTTGGCAAACTATCGCCTTTGCGTCTATCAGGCCCCCCAAGTGGGGGTTTGGTGCGCGCTGTTCGCGTGCGCCCGGCCCCTGTGCAAGGGGGATAAACCGGACGGTCCTTTCCCCGGGCACGTTCAAAGGGGCAAGTTGGACCGCGCCCGGTCCGCGGGCGCGGCGGCAGCAGGCAGGGAATTTCAATGGCTGATGAGGCGAGCATCGACACTCCGGCTGATGGTACCGGAGAAGGTGTGCGGCGGCGCGATTTCATCAATATCGCGGCCGTAAGTTTTGCGGGAGTGGGCGGCCTTGCCGCCGTCTGGCCGCTGGTGCGGCAGATGAGTCCGTCGGCGGACGTCCTGGCGGAAAGCTCCACGGAGATCGACATCTCGGCGATCCAGCCGGGACAGGCGATCAAGGCCGTGTTCCGCAAGCAGCCGGTGTTCCTCCGCAACCTGACCCCGAAGGAAATCTCGGAAGCGGACGCGGTCGACGCCTCGACGCTGCGCGATCCGCAGACGCTCGAGCAGCGCACCAAGGAAGGCCACAAGAACTGGCTGATCACCATGGGTGTCTGCACCCACCTGGGCTGCGTGCCGCTGGGCGCCGGCGAAGGCGAGGTGAAGGGCGAGTTCGGCGGTTACTTCTGCCCCTGCCACGGTTCGGTTTACGATACCGCGGCGCGCATCCGCAAAGGCCCGGCACCGAAGAATCTCGAAGTGCCTCCCTACGAATTCACTTCCGACACTGTCGTGAAGATCGGCTGAGGATAAGACCCGATGAGCTTTCCCTGGGCGAACCATTACAAGCCTAGCCACCCCTTCATGCAGTGGCTGGACGAGAAGCTGCCTTTGCCGCGCTTCGTCTACAACGCCGTCGGCGCCGGTTATCCGGTGCCGCGCAACCTGAACTATTTCTGGAACTTCGGCATCCTGGCAGGCGTCTGCCTGATGCTCCAGATCGTCACCGGCGTGATCCTGGCGATGCACTATGCCGCCAACACCGGCGTGGCGTTCGATTCCACCGAACACATCATGCGTGACGTGAACTGGGGCTGGATGCTGCGCTACGCGCACGCCAACGGTGCCTCGGCGTTCTTCGTCGTGGTCTATGTCCACATCTTCCGCGGGTTTTTCTTCAGCTCGTACAAGGCCCCGCGCGAGATGATCTGGCTGCTGGGCGTGGTGATTTTCCTGCTGATGATGGCCACCGCCTTCATGGGCTACGTGCTGCCCTGGGGCCAGATGAGCTTCTGGGGCGCCAAGGTCATCACCGGCCTGTTCGGCGCGATCCCGCTGGTGGGCGAACCGCTGCAGCAGTGGCTGCTCGGCGGCTTCTCGCCCGATCAGGCGGCGCTGAACCGCTTCTTCTCGCTGCACTTCCTGCTGCCCTTCGTGATCCTGGGCGTGGTGATCCTGCACGTGTGGGCGCTGCACATCCCCGGTTCGTCGAACCCGACGGGCGTGGAAGTGAAGAGCGAGAGCGACACCGTTCCCTTCCACCCGTACTACACGGCGAAGGACGGCTTCGGACTGGGCGTGTTCCTGCTGCTCTACTGCGCGGTGCTGTTCTTCGCACCGAACGCGTTGGGCCACCCGGACAACTACATTCCGGCAAACCCGATGAGCACCCCGGCGCACATCGTGCCCGAATGGTACTTCTGGCCGTTCTACGCGATCCTGCGCGCCTTCACGTCGGACTTCTTCTTCATCCCGGCCAAGCTGATGGGCGTGCTCGCCATGTTCAGCGCGATCCTGGTGTGGTTCTTCCTGCCCTGGCTGGATACCTCGCCGGTCCGTTCGGGCCTGTACCGTCCGCTGTTCCGCAAGTTCTTCTACGTCCTGCTCGTGGACGTGCTGATCCTGGGATACTGCGGCGGCGCGCCGGCCGCGGAACCCTACGTGATGATCTCGCAGATCGCCGCGACGTACTACTTCCTGCACTTCCTCGTCATTCTCCCGCTCGTTTCGTCGATCGAGAAGCCCGAACCGCTTCCCTATTCGATCACCGAAGCCGTGCTGGGCAAGGATGACGGCGCCGTGCTGTCCGCCAACCCCGCTGCCTGAGCCAGCCGAACCGGAAAGAACGAGAGAACCCCTATGGTCCGTCTTTTTGGCCCCTTCGTCGGCCTTTTCTTCGCCGTCGCGCTGCTCTGGTCGTTCGGTAATGGCGCCTATGTCGCCATCACCGAGCCGGCGGCCCCGACAGCCGAGCACGAGTTCCACAAGCACCCCAAGGAAGTGCATTTCGCCAGCGATGGCGCGTTCGGCCGCTTCAACAAGGAACAGCTGCAGCGCGGCTTCCTGGTTTACAAGGAAGTGTGCTCGGCCTGCCACTCGCTCAAGCACGTCGCGTTCCGCGATCTCCAGCAGCTCGGCTATTCGGAAGCCGAAGTGAAGGCGATCGCCAAGCAGTGGGGCACCAAGCAGCCGACCTTCGACCCGAAGACCGGCGACCGTGGCGAGCGTGACAACCTGCCCGCCGATCACTTCCCGATGGTCTACTACGCCGGCCAGGGCAGCCCGCCCGACCTGTCGCTGATCACCAAGGCGCGTCACGAAGGGCCGGCCTATGTGTACTCGCTGCTGACCGGCTACCAGGACCAGCCCGCGGAACTCCTCAAGAAGTTCCCGGACGCCAAGACGCCGGAAGGGCTGCACTACAACCCGTACTTCGCCAACCTGAACCTGGCGATGCCCGCGCCGCTGACCGGCGATGGCCAGGTGACCTACAGCGATGGCACGCCGGCGACGGTCGACCAGATGTCCAAGGACGTCGCGGCGTTCCTGATCTGGACAGCGGAACCCAAGCTGGACAAGCGCAAGCAGACCGGCTGGGCCGTGCTGGGCTTCCTGCTGGCGGCCACCGTGCTGGCCTATCTGTCCAAGAAGCAGGTCTGGAGCAACGTGGGCGGACATTGATCGCCCGCCGCTTGCCAGACGCGAGAAGGCCACCGGAAACGGTGGCCTTTTTCGTTGGCGCACGGCCGCCGCAACGCCATGGTGCGCCGCGCCCATCGCGCCGAAATTCCCGCAACCTCTCCTCGAAAGTTTCCCGATGACGCCCGACGATCTCAAGATGCTTGTCCGGTCGGTTCCCGATTTCCCCTCCCCCGGCATCCTGTTTCGCGACATCACCACGCTGATTGCCCATGGCGAAGGGCTTAGCGCCTGCGTGGATCACCTGGCCGAACGCGCCCGCGCGGCAGACGCGGAACTGATTGCCGGCATGGAAGCGCGCGGCTTCATCTTCGGCGCGGCGGTGGCGGCGCGCATGGGCGTGGGCTTCCTGCCGGTACGCAAGCCGGGCAAGCTGCCGGTCAAGACGATCGGCATCGACTATGCGCTGGAATACGGGCGCGACCGGCTGGAAATCGATCCCACGGTCATCCGCGAAGGCCAGCGCGTGGTCATCGTGGACGATCTGATCGCCACCGGCGGCACGGCGCTGGCCGCCGCCGAACTGCTGCGCCAGGCAGGCGCGGCGGTGCGGCACGCGCTGTTCGTGATCGACCTGCCCGATCTCCACGGCGCCGAACGGCTGCGCGGTGCCGGCCTGACCGTGGATGCCCTGATGGATTTTCCCGGGCACTGAAACGCGAAAGCCCCGCTCTCCGGCGAGAGCGGGGCCTTTGTGCCTTACCGCCTATTCCGGCGGTCAGTCGACCAGCATCAGCGCGTCGAGCGCCACGACGCCTTCGCCCACCGGGTGCAGGATCACCGGATTGAGATCGATCTCGCGGATCGCGGGCTCGGCGCGCAGCACCTGCCCCACGGTGACGATCAGGCGCGCGAGCGCCGCCACGTCCAGCGCGGGCGATCCGCGATAGCCCTGGAGCAGCGCCGCGCTCTTCAGCTTCATCAGTTCGGCCACGACCGCTTCCTCGGTCAGATCGGCGGTCAGCAGGCGCACGTCCTGCAGGATCTCCGCCGTCACGCCGCCGAAGCCGGCCAGCACCACCGGCCCCCATTCGGGATCGTTCTTGGCGCCGACGATCATTTCCAGCCCGCGCTTGCCCATCGCCTCGATCAGCACGCCGTCCAGCCGGATCGCCGCCGAATAGGCCGCGACGTTATCGTGGATGCGCTCCCACGCCGCGCGCACCGCGGCGCCGTCGGCCAGGTTGAGCAGCACGCCGCCGGCGTCGCTCTTATGCCCCAGCGCGGCGGCCTGTGCCTTCATCGCCACCGGATAACCGACCGCGTCGGCGGCCGCGACCGCCTCGTCCGCGCTCGCCGCGAAACGACCGGCGGGGAACGGCAGGCCCAGCGGCCCCAGCAGTTCCTTGGCCTTGTATTCCGGCACCACGCCCGAAACCGCGTCCAGACCCGCCAGCGGCAGGGCCGGCTTGTCCGTGGCCGAAAGATCGCGCGCGGACCAGTGGGTCAGGCGCGCGATGGCGCGCAGCGCGCGTTCGGTGGTCGGGAACCAGGGGATGCCGGCGGCCCGCAACGCGGCGATGCGCTCGGCCGGCACATCCGCCCCTTCGTCCAGCCCGGCGAAGACCAGCGGCTTGGTCAGCGTCTTGCCGTCCACCGCCGCCAGGATCGGCGGGTACTTGATCGCGCAGGTGATCGGCTCGGCCTGGATGATCCCGGCCAGCACGGTGCCGACGCGGTCGTCCGCCAGCAGCGCTTCCAGCGTGCGGGTATAGATCGACGGTTCGGACAGCCCCTGCGCGGTGATGTCGAGCGGGTTGCTCACCGGCACGAAGGGCGGCAGCGCGGCGCGCAGGGCCGGCGAATCCGCGTCGTGCAGATCGGCCAGCGGCAGTTCCAGTTCCTCGGCCAGATCGAGCGTCAGCGCCTTGAACGCGCCCGATTCGCCCAGCACGGCCGTGTTGCCGGAGGGCGGCACGGGGCAGCGCACGGCAATCTCGGCAATGTCACCCAGTTCTTCCAGCGTTTCGGCGAAGATCACGCCAGCGCGCGAAACCATCGCCCGCATCAGCTTGTAGTCGCCCGCCATCGCGCCGGTATGCGTGGCGGCGGATTCGCGCGCCGCGCTCGACTTGCCGGGGTGCAGCAGGACGATCGGCTTGCCCGCCGCTCGCGCCCGTCGCGCCGCCGCCAGGAAGCGTTGCGGCTTGCGGAACTGTTCGACGATCATCGCGATCACATGGGTGTCGGGCTGATCGACCATCCAGTCGACATAGTCCTCCACGCCGCTCGCCGCCTCGTTGCCGGTCGATACCGAATAGGACACGCCGGCATCGCGCGCGAGCAGCATGGTCCCCAGCACCGCCGCCATCGCGCCGGATTGCGAGACGATGCCGATCGCGCGGCGATCGCCCGGCGGCACGGCGTTGGTTTCCACGAAGGTCAGCGGCACGCGATCGACATAGTTGACGAGGCCCAGGCAGTTCGGCCCTTCGACCACCAGCCCCGCCTCCTGCGCGATCCGGGCGATCTCGTGCTGTTCGGCCAGCCCTTCCTCACCCCCTTCGGCGAATCCGGCGGAGAAGATCACCACGCCGCCGGCCTTGCGCGCCGCCAGCCCGCGCACCGCATCCAGCACGCCCGCGCGCGGAATGGCGAGCACCGCCACGTCCACACCCTCCGGCAGCGCATCGACCGAGGGATAGCACCGCAGCCCCATGATCTCCTCGCGCTTCGGGTTCACCGGATAGATCGCGCCGGAATAGCCGTTGTTCGCCAGGTTGGTGAGCAGCGTGGCGCCCAGCGCGCCCGGCTTGTCGGACGCCCCCACCACCGCAACCGAACGCGGGCGCAGGAAACGGTCAAGGGCGGCGTGCGAGAGATTCGCGTCAGTCATGACATCCTCCGAAATTAGCTATGTTCTATAACAATATTCGGAGGCGCGTAAAGGCGGAACTCAGGCCGGATGCCAGTCGAACACCAGTTCGCCTTCACGGAAGGCGAAGCGGTTCAGGTGATCGGCAACCACCTTCTGCATCCGCGCCACGTCGCCGCCCTCGGCAACGATGCAGGTCACGGTAAGCGCCGTCTCGTCCGCGACAAGATCGACGGGGCCGAGCGGCAGCGGCACGCGCCCCTGATGCGCATCGAAGGTAACGTCGAACTTGTGGCTCCAGTGCTTGCACAACTGCTGGAGATAGCGGCTGGCGCTGGCGGTGGGCACGATGGCGCGGGTTACGGACATGAAGAAAGCCTCGCTTGTTAAGATGGCTCAAAGATATATCTTTATCGCCAGGATACAAGGGGGCCGGCGCTTCGCCCGGTTTGCCAATACGCCGGTTGACGCCGCCGCCCCGCCGTGGCAATCGGCCCGTATCAGGGCGGCGACAGCGGTCGCTGCCGCGATCAAGAGCACGACGCTTGATTGCGCGGGTATAGCACAATGGTAGTGCAGCAGCCTTCCAAGCTGAATACGCGGGTTCGATTCCCGCTACCCGCTCCATTTCTCGATCTCAGAACATCCCCAACAGCTTTACAAACCGCTGAAATCTGCGGTATTTTTCGGGTCATCCGGCTCGTGAAATCTCGCCTCATGCCATGGAAGCCCAGGCAAAAGTGGGGCCTTTCTCGAAAATAGCGGGCCAAAAAATGCACGAGGCCCCCAAGAGTGGGGGCCTCGCCATCGAAGGCCTGATCTATGTCATTGACTGATATAGCAATTCGCCGAGCCAAGACGCGCGATAAGCCCTATAAGCTTTACGATGAGCTGGGCCTCTTCCTAGTGATCTCCCCATCTGGCTCGCGACTCTGGCGAATGAAGTTCCGTCACGGCGGATCTGAGAAAAAACTGAGCTTTGGCGCTTACCCTCATGTGAGCCTGCGCGACGCGCGAAAAATGCGCGATGACGCTCGCGACCTGATTGCAGACGGCAAGGACCCTGCGCTTGAGAGGCAACGCGAGAAGCTCAGGGCGGGCGCACTGGCCGAAAACACCTTCACCAGCATCGCCAACGAATATTGCCGCAAGCGGCGCCGCGACGGTGACAGGGCCTGGGCACCGGCTACCGCTGCGCGCTGCGAATATCTCCTGAGCCTGCTGGACAACTCCATCGGCAAAATGCCGATCCATGAGATCGAGCCCATCGATGCCCTCGCCGCGATCCGCAAGATCGAGAAGCGGGGCAAGCTGGAAAGCGCGCGGCGAACCTTGCAACTGGCCAGCGCCGTGTTCCGCTATGCCGTAGCCACGGCCCGCCTGCGGTCCGACCCAACACGTGACCTGCGCGGGGCGCTGATGACCCCCACGGTCACGCATTACGGGGCGGTCACCGATGCCAGTGAGGTCGGCGACCTGCTCAGGGCTATCGAGGGCTACGAGGGCCAGGGTATGACAAAATGGGCGCTGCAACTGGCACCACACGTCTTCGTGCGCCCCGGTGAGCTTCGTCATGCGCGATGGGATGAGATCGACTTCGACGCCGCACTATGGACGATCCCGGCCGGGAAGATGAAGATGCGCAAGGCGCACCACGTGCCGCTCTCGCGCCAGTCGATCGCGATCCTGCAGGAAATCCGCTCGATCACCGGATCGTCTGGCTATGTTTTGCCGTCTATGCGATCCCGAACGCGGCCGATGTCGGAGAACACCCTCAACGCCGCCCTACGCCGCATGGGCTATGCCACCAATGAAATGACCGCGCATGGCTTCCGGGCGATGGCGAGCACTCTTCTCAACGAGTCGGGCAAGTGGTCGTCCGACGCTATCGAGCGAGCGCTGGCGCATGGCGACGGGGACAAGGTGCGCGCGGCCTACCATCGCGGCGCCCATTGGAAGGAGCGCGTCGCGATGGCGCAATGGTGGTCCGATCTCCTGGATTCGATGAGGAGTGGTGCCACCATCCTGCCGTTCCCGGGGGCGAAGGCTGGCTAGCCGGTCGGGATCCATTGGATTGCCTTCTAGTCCTGTTTTGCGTCCAGGACTGGAGTCGACCAAAAGGGGACGTTGCAGGACTCGGAGGCCCACCACGCGAGCCGCCAATTTGGGCATTGCGCCGCGATCGCCGCGAGAGACCCCGTTCAGTCGTTCAAATCGGCTTCTCGAAACCTTCCGTTCGTTTATCAAGCTCTCAGGACGGACGGACCGACCAACCAGATCTGGGACATTTTGCGCGGTCCGGTTTGGAGAAACGACAGTCAAAGGTCGACATCTCGAGCGCAATGCGTAACGACGGCTTAGCGCCCCAACTGACGCCGTTCGAGCGATCCAGCTTCGATCCTAAAATTGGACGTCCGGTTCGAAAAGCCGTATGATCGAGATCGCCATTGTGGCCTCCCACCACCCTTGCAGCTGTTTACACAATCGCATGAACGCCGATTGGCAGTCCTGCAAAGACGCGCCAAGATGAGACTTGATGAGCGAGGCCTCGGACCTACCCGTTAATCTCGACAGCCTGACGCCGGAGCTACGCCCCTATATCGAGGAAGCTCTCAAAGGCGGCGCGAGCTTCGTGTCTGACCTCGGTGACGAGCTATCGGGCAAGGCCGCTGGCGGGCTGACCTCGCTGGGCGTCAACGCGGCAACCTCGATCGTGAAGGCGATCCGAAATCGGCGGCGCCGATCCAAGGCCTGGCATCAGCTTGAAAACAGTTGGCGCGACGCGTCGGACGACTCGTCGCGGGAAGCAGCTATTCGCGCATTTCTTGCAGAAGATCCGCGTTTCGCATCCTCGCTTGAGATGTTGCTCATCCGCCGAGACTTCGTCCGAGCAATGCTCCTTGCCTGCCAGCGGCTGCCGTTCGTCGAACTGCTTGATACCGAACGTCAGCTTTCCGAGGTCTATGTGCCTGCGGCGCTGAGGCGGGCGGAAGCCGAGGACGAGCAGTCTCTCGGAAGCGCGGACCTCATTGAAGAGATTCTGAGCACGGACGATGGCCAATATCTGATTGAGGGGCCAGCAGGCAGCGGCAAGTCCGTCCTGGCTCGCCACCTCGTCGCCACTGCATGCCACAAGCTATTGGACGGGCGACAGGTCGTCGCCTTCGACCAGTTTCGGCTGCCGGTGTATGTTTCGGCTCGGGATCTTGGCGCGGGAGACTTTACTAGCGCTGTGGACAGAGCGGTTGAGGCGACCTTGGGACCACTTGGCATCGCACCACTGCCCGAACGTTTCTTCGTTCCTTACGCGCAGAACGGGCATAGGCGATGGCTGATCGTCCTCGACGGCCTGGATGAGGTCGATGACCCACGCGCTCGGACCGCGCTATGGGACGCGATCACCCGAATGCACGGGAATTCGGGAAATGCGTTCCGCTTTGTCGTCACTGCACGTGTTGGAACAATCAGCTCGGTGCCTGAGACCGTCTCGCGATGGTCGATCGAGCCGCTCTCGCCAGGAGCCTCCGAAGCGATGGCCGAGAGGTACGCTCGCGGTGCCCAGCGGAAAGCTCTCAAGAAGTACGTGCAGCGCCCCGAATTTCGTGACATCGCGCGCGTTCCGCTGCTGCTAGCGATCGCCGCATCACTCTTCGACCATGATGCCACTTTCTCGGCGCAACGCGACAAGCTTCTCGAAGCATATGTCGATCATCTGCTCGACAAGGCGCATCTTAGGGAGCCCGCGCGCCGGGTGGCGGCCGTCGCATTGCTTGGGCGGGTTGCGCTTACTCCGAAGGCAAGCGCCAGCGACATCATCAAGGTGTTGATTTCCGCTGAGAGTTGACCCGGGATTTCCATCGAGAAGTGACCCGGGTGGGTAATATGTCCCGCGATACGGGCGGTGGGTCAAGCGGGTGATTTTTCCTTTCTGGATTTGGGTGCTGCCGA
>NZ_RQSI01000020.1:0-86950 GCF_003856955.1 Novosphingobium sp. LASN5T | reverse complement strand
CGCCGCCAGTTCCTTCTGCGGCGCGGTCGCGATCGCCAGCGTGGCGATGCCGGCCAGCCCCAGCCCGACCGGCAGGCCCATCGTGCGCAGCGCCGCGCGCCACCGCGTCCGCAGCGGACTGACCCGCGCGCGCATCAGCGCCATCGCCGGGAATTCGCGCGCGCGGACCAGCGGCGGCGCGGCGAAGGTCAGCGCGATCAGCGCGCCATAGGCGGCGGCGAGCAGCAGTGCCTTCGCGTCGATCACCACCCCCGCTTCCACCGGCAGCAGGCCGGAAAGCGCGCGGCCCAGCAGCGGCGTGGTGGCCACGCCGATCAGCAGGCCCGCCGCTATGGCGATGGCCGAAGCGACGGCCATCTGCAGCAGGTAAATCCTTGCGATATCGCGGCTTTCCGCGCCGAGGATCTTGAGCGTGGCGATGCTGCCGCGTCGCGCTTCGAGATAGGAGGACACGCCGTTGCCGATGCCGATCCCGGCGATCGACAGCGCCGCCAGCGCCACCAGCACCAGGAACTGCCCCATGCGCCCGACGAAGCGGTCCAGCCCCGGCGATGCCTTGTCGCGCGTGCGCGCCTCGAACCCGGCCACGGGGAAGCGCGCGGTGAAGGCATCGGCCAGCGCTTGCGGATCGACGGCCGCGCCACCGGCGGGCAGGCGGACGCGGTACTTCGCGCGGATCATCGATCCGGGCTGTACCAGCCCCGAAGCGGCCAGCGCCTCCGGGCTGACGATCACGGTGGGGCCGAGCGAGAACCCTTCGGAAAGACGGTCCGGCTCGTCCGCGATCACCCCGCCGATGGTCAGCAGGGCATCGCCGATCCGCAGTTTTCCGCCGGTCGTCACGCCCAGCCGGTCGGCTACGCCGGGGGCGATCCACGCGGTCATTCCGGTGGGCGCGCCGGCCTTGCGTCCGTTTTCGAGGGTGAGGGCGCCATAGAGCGGCCAGCGCGCGTCCACCGCTTTCAGCTCCACCGGAACGGCCACGTCGTCGCCCTGCGGCAGCCGGGCCATTGCCTGCAGCCGCGTGCCGGCCGAAACCGTGCCCAGCGCGCGCATCGCCGCCATTTCGGCGTCCGACGCGGCGCGTTGCGCCAACGTGAATTGCAGGTCGCCACCCAGCAGCACGCGGCCCCGGCTGGCCAGTTCGCGCTCGATCGCGCCGGTCAGCGTGCCGATCGCGGCCAGCGCGGCGGTGCCCAGCACCAGGCAGACGAGGAGCAGCCGCAGGCCGCGAAAGCGCCAGTCCAGCCCGCGCCGGGCCAGCCGCCAGGCGGTGCCCCAGCCCATCCGACTTGCCGTCATCGTGTTGAATCCGAAGCGATTTCGCCATCGGCGAGCCGCACCACGCGGCCGCAGCGGGCGGCCAGCGCCTCGTCGTGCGTGACCATGATCAGCGTCGCCCCGGCCTCCCGCGCGCGCTGGAACAGCAGGTCCGCCACCGCCGCGCCGGTCGCGGTGTCGAGATTGCCGGTCGGTTCATCGGCGAACAGGATCGCCGGGCGCGGTGCAAGTGCGCGGGCGATTGCCACGCGCTGCTGCTCCCCTCCGGAAAGCTGCGCCGGATAGTGATTCAGGCGGTGGCCCAGCCCCACGGCGGCGAGTTCGGCCTCCGCCCGCGCTTCGGCCCCGGCCATGCCCGCCAGTTCCATCGGCGTTTCGACGTTTTCGCGCGCGGTCATCGTCGGCAGGAGGTGAAACGCCTGCAGGACGATGCCGATTCGCCCGCGGCGCGCGGCAGCAAGGCCGTCCTCGTCGAGCGCGGTGAAATCGGCGCCGGCCACCTCCAGCGCGCCGCCGCTGGCGCGTTCCAGCCCCGCGAGCACGGCCAGAAGCGAGCTTTTGCCCGATCCGGAGGGGCCGAGCAGCGCCAGCATCTCGCCCGCACCGACGGTGAGGTCGATGCCGCGCAGGATGTCGACGCGGCCCTCGCCGGAGCCGAGATGGAGGGTCAGGTTGCGGGCGGAGATGATCGGAGAGGTGCTTGTCACCGCGCAGGAGTGGCATAGATTGGTTGCGCTTCGCAACCTGCGCCGTCCGATCCAGAAAGCCCCCATGCGCCGTTTCCCGCTCGTTGTCGCCCTTATCCTGTCGCTGGCCGCTTGCTCGGGCGAAAAGGCCGCGGATTCAGAACCTTCCGCGTCCCCAACGACGGCAGTTTCGGCCGCGCCCGTTCCCGCCAACGCGCCGGTGATCCTGGCGTTCGGCGACAGCCTCTACGCCGGATACCAGCTCCGGCAGGACGAGAGCTATCCGGCGAAGCTGCAGGTGGCGCTCAACGCGGCGGGAACGCCGGTGAAAGTGGTGGGCGCGGGCGTCTCCGGCGATACCACGGCGGCCGGCTTGCAACGGCTGGCCTTCACGCTCGACAACCAGCCCGTGAAGCCCGCGCTGGTGCTGGTGGGGCTGGGCGGCAACGACATGCTGCGCGGGCTGCGACCGGCCGAAACCCGCGCCAATCTCGATGCGATCCTGGCCGAATTGAAGAAGCGCGGGTTGCCCGCGATGCTCACCGGAATGCTCGCCGCGCCCAACATGGGGGCGGACTACACACGGGCGTTCAACCCGATCTGGCCGGCGCTGGCGAAGAAGTACGACGTGCCGCTGGTGCCGTTCTTCCTGCAACCCGTGATCGGCAACAAAGCGTTGTTATTGGGCGATAATATCCACCCAAACGCGCAAGGAATCGATCGCATCGTGGTGGCCACGCAGGGCGATGTGGCGAAGGCGCTGAAGGCGGCGGAGGACAGGCACGGGGCCTGATCAGGCCCGCGTGGCCACGCCGTCCGCCACGCGCCACACCGCGCTGCCGCCTGCGATTTCCTCGAACGGGGCGAGTTCGGTGCCGGTCATCCACACTTGTGCGCCCGATGCCGCCAACCGCTCGAACAGCGCCGCGCGGCGCAGCGGATCGAGATGCGCGGCGATCTCGTCCAGCAGCAGCAGGCGGGGCCGTTCGCCGGCAGTGAGCTGTGCGTGGGCCAGCACAATCGCGATGAGCATGGCCTTTTGCTCGCCCGTGGAGCAGTCCGCGGCGGGCGATTGCTTGGCGGCGAGGGTCACAGCCAGGTCATCGCGGTGCGGACCGGTCAAACTGCGCCCCGCCGCACGGTCTCGGCGGCGGTTGTTACGTAACAAAATGCGCAATTCTTCGCCGTCCGAAGGCGTTTCGGAGGCATATTCGAGCGCCGGACGGGCGAAAGGCTGCTCCGGCAGCACCGCGATGGCGCGCGTCAGGTCCGCCACCAGATCGCGCCGGGCCGCAGCAACTAATGCTCCGTTTTCAGCCATTTGGCTCTCGAGCGCGTCCAGCCACAGCGGATCGGGATCGTCCGGATCGGCCAGCAGGCGGTTGCGTTCGCGCAGCGCCGTCTCGTAACGGCCGGCATTTCGGGCGTGTCCGGGCAGGCGCGCCAGCACCAGCCGATCGAGGAAGCGGCGCCGTCCGCCCGCGCTTTCGGCGAAGAGGCGGTCCATGGCCGGGGTCAGCCAGGTGATGGAGAGCCACTCGGCCAGCCGCGCGGCCGGCCCTTCTGCGCCATTTATCCTTACATTCCGGCGGTTTGGAGCATCCGCCGTGCTGGCCGTGCCGAGCGCGACCGCGCCATCTTCCAGTTCCGCCGCCACGGCGAAGCCTCCATCGCCGCTGCGCCCGGCCATTTCGGCGGGCTGCGCCCGGCGCAAACCGCGTCCGGGCGCCAGCAGCGAGACCGCTTCGAGCACGTTGGTCTTGCCGGCGCCATTCTCGCCGACCAAGATATTGAAATCGCGCGTTTCTTCCAGGCGCGTCGCCACGTGGTTGCGAAAATGACGCAAGGTGAGGCGGGTGAGCGACATGGCGGCGGCTTAGAACATCGTACAGGCAGGGGGGAACCGATTTCGCCGCTGGCGGGTCTGGCAGCGCGCGTTACGTGATGAAATGGCCTATTGTTACGTAACAAAATCCGTTTCGTTACGTAACTAATCGCCCTTTTCGAGCAGACCGTGCTTCTTCAGGCAGTGCCGGAGCTGATCGTAGCTCAGGCCCAGCGCTTTTGCGGTCTGGCGCTGGTTGTAGCGGTGCCGTCCGAGCGCGTGTTCCAGGATCGCGCGCTCATGCGCGTCCACAGCGCCGCGAAGATCGTCAATAAAATCAAAATCTTGTGCCGCTCTTGGCGAGGCTGCCGGCGCGGACGACGGGGCCTCCGCAATGCGCGGCAGAGACGCCGGCTTCCATGGACTTTCGAACGGATCGAACTGAATATGCGCGATCGGGGCGCCAGAATCGTCCCAGCGATACACCGCGCGCTCGATTACGTTACGTAACTCGCGGACGTTTCCGGGCCAGGCGTAGTCTTCCAGCTGCCGCGCCGCGTGGGGGGCAAAGCCGGGCCAGGAATCCCAGTGCAGCTCGGCGGCCATGCGCCGTCCGAAGTAATCGGCCAGAACCGCGATATCGCCCTCGCGCACGCGCAGCGGGGGCAGGGTAATGACCTCGAAACTCAGCCGATCGAGCAAATCGGCGCGAAAACGGCCTTCTTCCGCGGCTTTTGGGAGGTCTTCGTTGGTCGCGGCGACGATTCTGACGTCCACGCGCACCGGACGCGAGGCGCCGATCCGCGTGATTTCGCCATATTCGACCGCGCGCAGCAGCCTTTCCTGCGCGCTCATCGACAAGGTCGCCAGTTCGTCGAGAAAAAGCGTGCCTTTGTCCGCTTCCTCGAAACGGCCGGCGCGGGCGCGCGTCGCGCCGGTGAAAGCACCGGCTTCGTGGCCAAAAAGTTCAGCTTCTATAAGGGTTTCTGGCAGTGCAGCACAGTTCAGGGTGATCAGCGGCTCCTGCCAGCGGGTCGACAGGCGGTGCAATCTTTCGGCGATCAGTTCCTTGCCGGTGCCGCGCTCGCCGATCACCAGCACGGGACGGCGCATGGGCGCGGCGCGGCTGGCGCGTTCGACGGCGTCAAGAAACGCGCCGGACTGGCCGATGAACTGAACTTCCCGATCCATGGCCAAGTTTTAGCATATTTCACCAAATCAAGGCAACGGATGCCATGTCATAGGTGCGGCACGGGTGTAAAAATGGCGGATTTACGCGCTTTTTGCGGTTTGGCACGCGGCTTGCTGAAGGGTGAACAAACGCACTGGCCCGGTATCTTCGGCCACGCTTTTACGGAGAATGCAGATGTACACCGCCCGCTTCTTTTCGACCAAGCTCGGCCGCGCAGCGCTCGCCAGCATTGGCGCGATGCTGGCTCTCAACTGCTTCGCACTGACCCAGCAGATTCAGGCCGCGCCGCAGGTGCTGGCCTCCAGCGCCGCGATTACCGGCGAACTGGCGTGACCGAAGACCTGACCCCGGTACGACCGGAAGGGTCGCGCGCGTCCCGCTTCGATGCGGAGCTGGATGCGCTGCGCGCCAACACCCGTTTCCAGGACGCGAATGGCCAATCGCGTCCCATCTTCACCAACGGAGTCAACCTGATGGGCATTTTTTCGCGGACGCGCGATATTATTGCTGCCAATTTCAACGACTTGCTGGACAAGGCGGACGATCCTGCCAAGATGATCCGGATGATCATCATGGAGATGGAGGAGACGCTTGTCGAAGTGCGGGCCTCCGCCGCGCGCACCATCGCCGATCAGAAGGAGATGCAGCGGCACGTCGGGAAGCTGGAACGGCTCCAGGCCGACTGGGCGGAAAAGGCCCAGCTCGCGCTCAGCAAGGATCGCGAGGATCTGGCCCGCGCCGCCCTGGTCGAGAAGAACAAGGCGACCGACATGGCCGAACAGCTCAAGGCCGAGATCGGCGTCCTCGACGATGCGATGCGCGCCTACGAGCAGGACATCGAGAAGCTCCAGACCCGTTTGCGTGAAGCGCGCAGCCGCCAGACGGCGATCGCCGCGCGGCTGGAAAGCGCCGAGAACCGCGTCCGCCTGCGCAGCCTGCTCACCAACGAGCGCGTCGATGAAGCGCTTGCCCGGTTCGACCAGCTCGAACGCCGCGTCGACTATGCCGAAGGCCGTGCCGATGCGCTGAACCTGGCCGATGGCAAGGCGCCGAGCCTGGCGGACGAGATCGCCGCGCTGGCCGGGCAGGACAAGGTGGATGAGGAACTCGAAGCGATGAAGCGCGCGTTGGCGAAAGGCAACTGATCCATGGAAGAGGTGCTCATCCCGCTCGTTGCGATCCTTGGAATCTTCGTCGGGTTACCCTGGATCATCCTTCACTACATAACCCGCTGGAAGACCGCCGCCACGCTGACCACGGGCGACGAGGCGCTGCTGGACGAACTGTACCAGCTGGCGCGCCGCCTGGACGAGCGGATGGATACGGTGGAGCGGCTGGTAGCGTCCGACAATCCGGAATTCCGCCCCGCGCGCATCCAGCACGATCGCGAAACAGACAACCAGCAGCTGCGAGAGCTTGATCGCATGCTCGCCGAAAAGAAGGGGATGTCGAAGTGAATAGTCCACGAACCCGCTTCTACCGGGATAAGGTTAACGGGAAGTTCATGGGTGTTTGCGCGGGCATCGCGGATTACACCGGCGTGGACGTGCTGTGGGTCCGGTTGGGCTTCGTGGTGCTGACGTTCTGCGGCCTCGGTTTCCTGCCCTTCGTGTACCTGGCGCTCGGCTTCCTGTCCGAAAAGAAGCCCGGCTACCTTTACGGCGACCGGCAGGAGCAGAAGTTCTGGCAGGGTGTCCGCCAGTCTCCGGCGCGCACCGCCCGCGAAGTCCGCGCCCAGTTCCGCGATATCGACCGCCGGCTGGCCGAAGTGGAAAGCTTCTATGTCAGCAGCAATCCGCGCCTTTCGGCCGAGATCGAGAAATTGCGCTGAAATCCGGTCATTCCGGGGCAGCGTTGAGGGGAAAATGACCGATGTTCGATCCGATTTCGATACCGATCGTGGCGCTTAGCATCCCGATCGTGGCCATCGTCACGCGCCACAAGCGCCGCATGGCCGAACTGCGCATCCGTGAAGTGGAAGCGGGCGCGGTGCAGGGCGACGGCGCCACCGCGGCGCAGGTCAAGGCGCTGGAGGAGCGGGTTCGCGTGCTGGAACGCATCGTCACCGACAAGAGCTATGACGTGGCCGCGCAGATCGAGGCGCTTCGTTCCGACGGCGCCGGCATCCTGGCCGCCGAAGCCCTGGCCCGGCCGGAGTTGCGGCCATGATGCCATCGGTCTTTCTCGCGGCGCTGGGCATCGTCATCGGCCTGCCCGTCACGCTCGGCATCGTCTCGGACCTCTACAAGCGCCGCCTGGCGTTCAAGGAACGGGAAATGGAACTGCTTTCGCGCCAGACGGCGGAAAAGACCGCGCAATACATCGCGCACAACGAGCGACTGGAACAGCGCGTGCGCGTCCTGGAACGGCTCGTCACCGATTCCGGCACGGACCTCGCGCTGCGGATCGAGGCGCTGCGCGAAACCGAAGTCCACTGAGGTATTCAACCGCAGGTACAAGGAAATACGCCCGTGAGTTTCTGGAGCGCCATGGTCGCCATCGTCGCCATCCTCGCCTTTGCCCGGATGCGGATGCATCGCCGCTGGCATGAAAACGAAGGGTATCGCGCCGGCTCGCCCGCCGATCCCGCCTATACCGCCGAACTGGAGCGCGAGGTGGAAACCCTGCGCAAGCGGCTGGAAGTGGTGGAGCGGATCGTGACCGACGCCAGCACCAGCCAGGCGCACGATACGCGCCGTCTGGCCAGCGAGATCGAGGCGCTGCGCGACCGCTGACGCGCCCGCCCTACCGGAGAACCAAGATGCCGGACACGACTCTGTTCACCGATCCCACCCTGATCGCAGCCGCCGCACTGGTGGGCCTTGTCATTGTCGCCGCCGCGCTGCTGCGCGCCTGGAACGGCTGGCTGGCGTTCAAGCGGCTGGAGCTGCAGCATCGCCACGGCGAGATTCCGGCGGTCGGCCTGATCGAAGTGGCCGATCTCAAGGAGCGCATCCGCAAGCTGGAAGCCATTGCAAGCGGGGTGGACCTGTAACGGTCCTGCGCCTATCCCGGCGCGCAAGACGGACCGTGGACGGCAAGACAGTTGATGCGCAGCCTTGAAGACATTCTGGAAGAATACGAGTTTCTCGATGGCGACGAACGCTATCGCCTGCTGATCGAACTGGGGCGCGAACTGGAGCCGATGCCCGACGCGCTCAAGACCGACGCCACGCTGGTGCGCGGCTGTTCGGCCAGCGTCTGGGTCTATCCCATCGAGAACGGAGGGGCCGGAAAGCTGCATTTCCTGGCGGATAGCAACGCGGCGATCACCAAGGGCATCGTTGCGCTGGTGCTGGCCGCGGTGCAGGACCAGCCGGCGCAGGACGTCGCCGGGACCGACATCGCCGCCAGGCTGGCGCCGTTCGACCTGAAGAACCAGCTTTCCTCCAACCGGACGCAGGGCGTGCCCAACATGATCGCCCTGGTGCGCGAACACGCCGCGCGGATCGCGGCTGGATAGCGCCGTGCTGGGCCGGCATCTCTGGACGGGGGCCGGCCTTGCCTTCGTCGCGATCGGGGCGGTGGGAGCGTTCCTGCCGCTGCTGCCGACCGTGCCGTTCCTGCTGCTGGCCGCGTTCTGCTTCGCCAAGGGCAATCCGGCGTGGGAACAGCGCCTGCTCGATCACCCGAAATACGGCCCCGCGCTGCGCCAGTGGCGTGAACGACGCGCCATTTCGCGCCGGGCCAAGAAGGCGGCGCTGCTTGCCATGGCGATCAGCGTGGGCATCACCGCCGTGACCGCCGGCTGGCCCTGGGTGCTGATCCCGGCGGCGGTCATGGCGATTTCGGGCACCTGGATATGGACGCGCGCGGAATGAAAGTGGTTTCCCTGCATCGCTACCCGGTCAAGTCGATGGGCGGAGAGACCATGACGCGGGCCATGGTCACGTCGCGCGGGCTGGAAGGCGACCGGCGCTGGATGATGGTGCGCGAGGACGGCCGCTTCCTTACCCGCCGCGAATTGCCGGCGATGGCGCTGGTTTCGGCACAGCCGACCGAGCGCGGGCTGCGCCTGCGCCATCGCGTGCCCGGCGTCGATGCCGCAAGCGAACTGGACGTGCCGGTGCCGCTCTCGGGCTCTTCCGAACTGCC
The DNA here is from genome assembly GCF_003856955.1 of Novosphingobium sp. LASN5T. Classification (NCBI taxonomy): domain Bacteria; kingdom Pseudomonadati; phylum Pseudomonadota; class Alphaproteobacteria; order Sphingomonadales; family Sphingomonadaceae; genus Novosphingobium; species Novosphingobium sp. LASN5T. The sequence continues at coordinate 77,871 of NZ_RQSI01000020.1, read as the reverse complement.
GGTGCGCGTGTGGGGAGACGAGGTAATCGGCCACGATGCCGGCCCCGCCGCCGCCGCATGGCTGTCCGCGCTGTTCGGGCGTCCGGTGCGGCTGGTCCACATGGCCGAGCAAACGGTGCGCCCGGTCCACCCGGATTATGGCGCGGCGGGTGACCGGGTCAGCTTCGCCGATGGCTTTCCGCTGCTGGTCACCACGGTCGAATCGATCGCGGCGCTCAACGCGCGGCTCGATGCACCGCTGGACATGGGCCGCTTCCGGCCGAACATCGTGCTGGAAGGCGCGGGTGCGGCCTTTGCCGAGGACGGCTGGCAGCGCCTGCGCATCGGCGGCCTGACGCTGCGCGTGGTCAAACCCTGCACGCGCTGCGTCATCACCACGCAGGACGTGGAGACCGGCGAAAGCACCGGCCTCGAACCGCTGCGCACGCTGAAGGCGATGGGCCGCGTCTGGCAGAAGATGCCGGTCTTCGGCCAGAATGCCATTCCCGATGGCCCCGCCGCGATCGCGGTCGGGGACACGGTGGACGTGCTTTAGGCGAAGACGTCCGCCTGGTTGGGATTCTTGGGGTCGGGGCCGAAGCGGTTGGGGCCGCGCGTGCCTTCGATGCACATGAAGACCAGCACGATCAAACCGCCAACGTAAGGCACGAAGGCCAGCAGCACGAACCAGCCGGACTTGTCCTGATCGTGAAAGCGACGGACCTGCACGGCTATCGATGGGATAAAGCTGCCGAGTACGAATACCCCCAGAAGCAGCGCGCCCAGCCAGAACAGCGGCCCCCGCGAGGGTGTTCCATCGGGCGAAAAGCTGAAGCCCCCGGCCAGCATAAGTGAAAAAACGACCGCGTAGACGATGGCCGTGAACAGGATAAACATCCAGTATTCCTTCCGCCGCGAACGGCCGGAAAAATCGGCATAGCGCCGGTACGGCATCAACATCCATTCCATCGGACAATCCCCTGCTTCGGCCGCTCTGACACTCTGGCGGCGTGTAATGCGGAGGAAGGCACGATTTTCTGCGGTCCGCAAGAAAAAGGGAGGCCGCAGCCTCCCTTTCCTCCTCCGCTTCGGCGCGATTGTGGAGCGGTCTTTCAGAACCGGTAGCGCACCGTGCCGCCCCAGGTGCGCGGCTGGTTGACGTAGCCCGAGATCGAGCCGGGCTGCGCCACCGAATCGAAGATGTTGAGCAGCCAGCGGTGGTTGAGGATATTGCGGCCCCAGACCGAGAACTCGATGCCGTTGTGCATCGCCCAGGTGAGCGAGCCGTTGAGTTCGCTGACCTCGCGCGTGAACGGCTGCGCCGCCGCGATCGCCGCGTCGGTGCCCCCCGAAAGGAAGCCGGGCAGGCCTTCCTGGATCTGCACCTGCGCCTCGTAGTGGAAATCGCCGCGCAGGATCAGGTGATCGTCGTTGGGGAAGGCGTGGTCGATCTGCGCGCCCCAGGTGGCCGAGATCGAGGGGATGCCCGCCGGCCGCGTGCCCGAAAGATCGCCCACCGCCGAAAGGCCGAAGCTGTCGTACTTGGGATCGAGGTAGGTCACTGCCATCGACAGCTGCACGCCCCGCGCCGGCCGCGCGGTGCCTTCGAACTCGAAGCCCTGCACGGTCTCCTTGCCGGCGTTCGACAGGTAGAAGCCGGTGCCGGTGAAGATGTTGGACTGGAAACCCTTGATCGACTGGCGGAAGGCGGCGACGTTCATCGTCACCAGCCCCCAGTTGGCCTTGAGCCCCAATTCCAGCACCGTCGAGCTTTCCGGCCCGGCGAAGCGGCTGCCGTAGGTCTGGTTGACCTGCGTCAGCCCGGCGGCGGCCAGCGCCACCGCGTCGGAGGCGGCAGGCCGGCTATCGCGCGAAAGGTTGATCGAACTGGCTTTGAAGCCGGTGGCGAAGCTGGCGTAGAAGTTGATCCGCCGCGTCAGATCGTAGGCGATCCGCGCGGTATAGGTGAACTTGCTGTCGCTGGTGCGGCCAGGCTCCACCCCGTTGGGCACGCCCAGGAACGGGGGCAGGAACTGAAGGCTCTTGAGCGCGAGCAGCGGGTTGCCGACCAGTCCGGGATTGCCGCTGGCCGCCGCCTGCGCGGGCGTGATGTTGGCATTGGCCGCGCCGAAGGCGGCCGCCTGTGTGCGCAGCGCGCCGAAGATGCCGGGCTGGGCCGTGGCGAAGCCCTGGATCTGGGCGGCATTGGCCGCCGCGCCAAGGCCCAGCGCGGTGCCGACCGCCGTGGCGAGGTACTGCTGTGTCAGCCCGGTCTGGCCGATGCCCGCCAGCGAAAGGCCCGAGAACACGTCGCTCGACGAAACCTGCGCGGAGAAATTCTTGGTATCGCGGGTGAAGTTGATGCCGCCGGTGATGGTCAGGCGATCGTGCACCTTGAAATCGGCCTGCGCGAAGATCGAGAACGCCTCGTTCTTCAGGCGATAGCGTTCGTCCAGCCCCTGCCCCGCGCCGAAGAACCGGCCGGCGTAGTTCTGGCCGGTCAGCCCGCTGATCGTCGCTTCGAGGGAGGACGCGTTGAGCGCGCCGCCGGTGCCCGAGCGGATCAGCAGATCGGCATAGGGGCGATACTGCGAGCCATAGGCGACGCGGTTGGACTGGTCGATCTTCTCGTTGAAATAGAACCCGCCCAGCATGAAGTTCAGCGGACCTTCGATATTGGTCGCGATGCGGAATTCCTGGGTGAAGGTCTTGATCCGCAGGTCCTGCGAATTCTCGCCGAGGAGATCGGCGCTGGTGAAGTCCGAATCCTGGTTGGTCAGCGCGTCCGTGCGGCGATAGGCGGTGATCGAGGTGAAGGTCAGCGGGCCGAGGTCATAGTCGGCCTGCGCCGAAAGGCCCCAGTTGCGGATGTCGTTGGACGAATCGAAATTGCTATAGGTCACGTCGGCATAGCGGTCCGCCGCGTTGTTGACCTTGCCGCCCAGCGCGCGGATCGCCGTGGTGGCGGCCGAAGGCTGGAGATTGATCGCGGCGCAGCAGTTCTCGTTGATGCGGCTGTAATCGCCGATGATCCGCACGCGCAGGGCGGGGCTCGCTTCCCACAGCGTCTGACCGCGCACGAACCAGCGGTTGCGGTCGTTCACGGTGTGCCCGGTACCCAGATCGTGGATGTACCCATCGCGCTTGTTGTAGCCGCCGGCCAGGCTGACTGCGACGTTATCGGCCACCGGGCCGGTGACCACGCCCTTGAGCACCACGGCATCGTAATTGCCGTAGGTTGCCTCCAGATTGCCGCCGAACTTGAACTGCGGCGCCTGCGTGACCACCGAGACGACGCCCGCCGAAGCGTTTTTGCCGAAAAGCGTGGATTGCGGCCCGCGCAGCACTTCGATCCGCTGCACATCGGGAAAATCGCCGATCTGCGCGGCCGAGCGCGAGCGATAGACGCCATCGACGAAAACGCCGACCGACGGTTCGATCCCGGCGTTGTTGGCGCCGTTGCCGAAGCCGCGAATGATGAAGTTGGTATTGGCCGAGCTTTGCTGCTGGTTGACGCGCAGCGAGGGCACCACGCTGGCGAGATCCTTGAGATCGCGGATCTGCGCGCGTTCGAGCGTCTGCGCGCTGGTGACCGTGACGGCAACAGGCACATCCTGCAGCGTCTGCGCGCGCTTGGTCGCGGTGACGACGATCTCGTTGCCCTGCGTGGTGTCTTCTCCACGATCGGTGGCGGGCTTCGCCTCTTCCTCGGGCGCGGGCAGGGCTTCTTCCCCGTCGGCGGCGGGGGCGGCGGCCTGTTCCGGCATCGCCTGGGTTTGCGCGAAAGCGACGGCGGGCACCGTCACCGTGAAACCGCAGACCCCCACGAGCAGGCCCGCGCGGGCGAGTTCGGCAAATTTCATGTGGCAACCAATCCTGTAGCTGAGCTGGTAACGGGAGAAGGCGCGGTGGAGGCCCGTGGCCGAAGCCGGAACCGGATGGCGGTAAAAACGCCCCGGAACAAAGCCTTCCGTCCATTCCGACGGGAAATCGACACCCCTCATCCCTTCTGGGAAGGACCAATATGAGCCTGAACGGCGCGAGACAATCGGCATTTTGATGTTTTTCCCGCCCCGCTACGGCTCTTGCCGGGCCTGTGGCACACCGGTAACAACTGGGGTGACCGCGGGCGCGAAGCGGGGCTGCGGGCCGGCCCGGTGCCAGACTGTCCTTGCCGCAACGCACAATTCCGGCTAAGCGCGCGCCCGAACCGGCCCGCGCCTTTGCGGCGCGCGGGTCCGAGCCCAGAACATCCGCCTTACCGAAAGCGCCATCATGTCCGCCCTGCGCAATATCGCGATCATCGCCCACGTCGACCACGGCAAGACCACTCTGGTCGACCAGCTTTTCCGCCAGTCCGGCACGTTCCGCGACAACCAGCGCGTGGAAGAGCGCGCGATGGATTCCAACGATCTCGAAAAGGAACGCGGGATCACCATTCTGGCCAAGTGCACCTCGGTCGAATGGACGTCGCCCCAGTCGGGCGAAACGATCCGCATCAACATCGTCGATACCCCCGGCCACGCCGACTTCGGCGGCGAGGTGGAACGCATCCTGTCGATGGTCGATGGCGTGATCCTGCTGGTCGACAGCTCGGAAGGCGCGATGCCGCAGACCAAGTTCGTCACCGGCAAGGCGCTGGCGCTCGGCCTCAAGCCGATCGTGGTGGTCAACAAGATCGACCGTCCCGACGGCCGCGCGCAGGAAGTGCTGGACGAGGTGTTCGACCTGTTCGTCAGCCTCGACGCCAACGACGAACAGCTCGAATTCCCGGTGCTCTACGCCTCGGGCCGCAACGGTTACGCCAGCGAGGACGAAGCCGCCCGCGAAGGCACGCTGGAGCCGCTGTTCGAAAAGATCGTGTCCCACGTGCCGGCGCCGAACCTGGACGTGGACGGCCCGTTCTCGTTCCTGGCGACGCTGCTTGATCGCGACAACTTCATGGGCCGCGTGCTGACCGGCCGCGTCCAGTCGGGCACGATCAAGGTCAACCAGCCGATCCACGCGCTGGATGGCGAAGGCAAGGTGATCGAAGTCGGCCGCGCCTCCAAGCTGCTGTCGTTCAACGGGCTGGACCGCGTGCCGGTGGACGAAGCCCGCGCGGGCGACATCATCGCGCTGGCGGGGCTGGAAAAGGCCACCGTGGCCAACACCATTGCCGATCCTTCGGTCAGCACGCCCATCGCCGCGCAGCCGATCGATCCGCCGACGCTGGCGATGCGCTTCGCCGTCAACGACAGCCCCTTCGCGGGCCGCGAGGGCGACAAGGTGACCAGCCGCATGATCCGCGACCGCCTGCTGCGCGAAGCGGAAACCAACGTCGCCATCCGCGTGACCGAAAGCGCCGACAAGGACAGCTTCGAAGTGGCCGGGCGCGGCGAACTCCAGCTGGGCGTGCTGATCGAGACGATGCGCCGCGAAGGCTTCGAGCTGGGCATCAGCCGCCCGCGCGTGCTGTTCGATACCGACGAGACGGGCGCGCGCACCGAGCCTTACGAAACGGTCGTGATCGACGTGGATGACGAATTTTCGGGCACGGTCGTCGAGAAGATGCAGCGCCGCAAGGCCGAACTGACCGAGATGAAGCCTTCGGGCGTGGGCAAGACCCGCATCATCTTCTCCGCCCCGTCGCGCGGCCTGATCGGCTATCACGGCGAATTCCTGTCCGACACGCGCGGCACCGGCATCATGAACCGGCTGTTCGAGAAGTACGGCCCGCACAAGGGGCCGATCGAGGGGCGGCTGAACGGCGTGCTGATCTCCAACGGCACCGGCGAGGCGGTGGGCTATGCGCTCAACAGCCTTGAGGATCGCGGCATCCTGTTCGTGCGGCCGCAGGACAAGATCTACGAAGGCATGATCATCGGCGAGAACGCCAAGCCGGAAGATCTCGAAGTCAACCCGATGAAGTCCAAGCAGCTCACGAACTTCCGTTCGACCGGCAAGGACGACGCGATCCGCCTGACCCCGCCCAAGATCATGACGCTGGAACAGGCCATCGCCTATATCGACGACGACGAAATGGTCGAAGTGACGCCCAAGACGATCCGCCTGCGCAAGGCGATCCTCGATCCGAACGAGCGCAAGAAGGCCAGCCGGAAGAAGGAAGCGGCGTAAGCCTCGGCTTCCCGGCCATCGGAACACGAAAAAGGCGGCGGGGCATCGGCCCCGCCGCCTTTTTCATGGGCTATCGGGCGCTCCCTTACAGCGCGTAGCGCCGGTACTCCTTTTCGACCATGGGCAGGATGCGCAGCGCCTGTTCGCGTTCGCTGTCGGCTTCGGCGCCGCGCCCCAGCTGTCGCAGGATCAGGCTGCGGATGTAGCGGCTCTGCGCGAGGCCGGGCGACTGGACGAGCGCGGCATCGATATCCGCCAGTGCCTCGGTGAGCTTGCCGAGACGAAGCCAGGTAACCGCGCGGCTGTCGAGGATTTCCGAGGTGTCGTCGCTCAGTTCGATCGCGCTGGTGCAATCCTTCAGCGCGGTGTCGATCTGCACCTGCCGCAGCGCCTTGGTCCAGCAGCGCCCGTTCAGCAGGCTGGGCTTGCCCGGCTTCTGCACGATCAGCGCGTCGTATTGCCCGATCGCGGCCGCCGGATCGCCGAACTCGCCGAGAATCTGCGCGCGCGAGAGCTGGTAATCGAAGCGCGTCTGGCCGCCGAGCGCGATCTTTTCGTCCAGCACGGCCAGCGCGTTGTCCAGCTTGCCCTGTTTCGCGGCGTAGTAGGCGAACCGGCCGATCGCGGCGATCGAGGAGGGATCGAGCGCCCGCGCCGCATCGGCATCCTTCTCGGCCGCGGCATAATCGCCGATGGTATCATAGACGTCGGCGCGCTCGAGATAATCGTCGACCGACGGGTGCGCGGCGATCACGTGGGCAAGGTCGGCGATGGCCCCCTTCCATTCGCCGATGCGCTTGCGATAGTTCGCGCGATTGCTCCAGGGCACCGTATTGTCCGGCTCCGCGGTGGCGATCGCGCGTTCATAGAGCGCGTTGATGCCCGCGATCTGGGACGATCCGCGCGCCACCGCGTCCGTCAACTGCCAGCGCCGCCGCGTATCGCGTGGCGCGATCAGCCGTGGCGCCTGCGCATTGATGGACGCGGCCCGGTCCCGTTCGCCGGGGATGGCGGAGGGTGCCACTTCCGCGCCGGTTGTGGTCAGCGTTTCGTCCAGAGTCAGCAAGGCGCCGTCCCGCGAGAGATGGCGCTCCAGATGCTGCCCCGCCACCTCGGTATCGAGAGGACGTTCGCCTTCTACCGTCAGGCCCCGGCCCTCTTCCGGCAAGTGGATGCGGGCCGTGTAGTGGATGCGATCCGGTGCGTCGGTCGTGACCGGGATGTTCGTCCACGACGTGCGCGCGCGATCCGGGGTGAATTCAAGGCCCCCGGTCAGGCGCGCGACCTGCCGCTTGCGCAGGTGATCCTCGGTCGTCCAGGGCGTGGTGAACACGGCCTTGCCGGAAACGGCCACCGTCCCGCCATCCGCATCGGGCTTCGTGGCCAGATCGATGAACTGCCCCTCGCCAAGCAGCCGCTGCAGCATGTTTTCGAGGAACTGTTCGTGTTCCTTTGGGCCCAATTGTTCCTTGGCCGTATTCAGCAGCGTGGCCGTGCCGCCCCGGAAAACGGCGTTGATCCGGGTGAGCGAGGGCAAATCGGTGCTGGTGCTTTCATCGATGTCCAGCGTGATATCGACCGAGGCGCGCGCGGGTGCGGTGCGCTGGATCGTTTCCAGGTCCGCCCCTTCGGCACGCAGCGGCAACACCTGCCGCATCGCCGGCGTATCGCCGAGATCGGGCAGGCGGGTTCCCGTGTCGGTGCCATCCAGCCAGACCGACCGTCCGCCGATCCGCGCGCGCACGAACACATGGTCGAACGCCCCCGCCGAAGGCAGGTGCTGCGGCACCAGATCGTCCATCGTCGCGCTGGCCAGAACCGGTTCGGCATCGATCTGCAGCGCGCGCAGCATGGCCAGCAGCAGCAGCGTCTTGGCCTTGCAATCGCCGTACCGGATCGACCAGGTCCGCTCCGGCGCCTGCGGAACGTAATTGCCGCCGTTCATCTGGACGGCGACATAGCGGATCTTGTCCTGCACGCTGCGCAGCGCCAGGGCGGCCTGCGTCAGCGGGTCGGCGCTTGCCTTGCGGATCGTTTCGATTTCCGCCGCCAGCGCGCCGTCCTTCTCGATCTTCCCCTCCGTGGTGAACAGCGGGCTCATGACTTTCGAGACTTCGCGCCAGGACGCGAAATCGGAGGCTTCGATGAAAGCCGGCTGGCGGAAGCGCAGGGGCGCGTCGCCGGGCATCTCGGGTTTCTTCGGTGTGGGCAGCGCCACGGATACGGTGGTGAAGCCATCGCGCGTGACCGTGGTGGTTTGCGGGGTGGCGCCCACGATCTGCCAGTGCGGCGGCCGTTTGGACGGGAAGCTCAACGCCATCGTCGCGCCGCTGGTTTTGGCGGGCAGCGCGATCAGCGGCGCCTGCCACTGCGCACGATCGCCCAGCGCCTTGTCCAGCGTGGTAACGGACGCGCGCACGTGCAGGGTATCGCCGATCTGGAGGCCCTCAGGCTCCATCGTGGCGGTCAGGAGACCGGTGATCTGGCGCTGTTCCAGCTGCTGTTCACGCCGCAGGACGTCGAACCGCTTGCCGTCCTTGAGCAGATCGATCGTCGCGCCGTTGCGGATGATCGCTACTTCGTGAACGATGAGATCGCCCTTGTCCGGCAGCCACGGCAGCGCGAGCGTGGAGTTGCTGGCGATCGTTTCGGCGTTGGTCATCTTGACCGTGATGTCGAAATAGCTCCACACCCGGCCATCGGCGATCCGCACCTGCCAATCGTAAAGCGGCGCGAACGCACTGTCGCTGGCCAGCGTGGCGGGCAGCGAAACCGGGTGAATCCAGGCGGGCGAAGGTTGATACAGCGGCGTTTCGCCGGCTGCGGCGGGTTGCGCCAGCAGCACGGCCGCCATGGCCGAAACACCCGCCAAATCGATTCTGCCCATGCGTCTTTGCCCCCGTATCAGCGAGCGTGCGCCATTGGCGGACCCGCGTCAGCGTGTTGAAGTAGGGCGAATTATTTGCGGCAACGCAACCCGTACCGCCAAAACGCACACAGTTTCCGCCGCTCCCCGAGGTCGCATATTTGTTCATCAAACCCGGAATGAACCTGAACAAAAGCTGCCAGTTCCTTTCCGGTTTCGTTCAGCGCGAATCGCCTAGACCGCTTCTCACGGCGGCACATCGGGGAAGGCACGGGGCTTTCCAGGGACCGTTCCGGGAGAACGCTCATGATGCAATTCGCGAAGAAGGCGATCCTCGCCACCGCGCTGGCCGCCACCACGTTTGCCAGCGTCGCGCCGGCCTCGGCCCGGCCCTATTACGGCGGTGGCTATGGCGGCGGTTATCATCGCGGTGGTGGGGACGCCACCGGCGCCGCGATCGTCGGCGGGATCGTCGGCATCGCCATCGGCGCGCTGATCGCCTCGAGCGCCAACAGCAACAAGCACGACCGCTACCGCGATCGCGGCTGGACCTGGCGCGACGGATACTACTGGGACCGTGACGGTCGTCGCTATGACCAGAACGGCCGGCCCTGCGATGAAGAGGGCTATTACGCCCGCCGCGGGTACAACGACAACGGCTACTACGGGCGCGACGGCTACAACAACCAGGGTTACAACAACGGCTACGGCGGCGACTACCGGGAGGGCTATCGCGGCGATCCGCGTGGCTATCCCTACGGCAACTGATCCGGGGGGACGGGACGGGGGCGACCCCGTCCCGTTTTGCGACGGATCGTGCCCCGATAACGCCGTGTGACGGGATTTTTCAGGCTCCGTTCAGCGCGAGCCGGGCAGATGAAAAGGCAACAGTCCGTGCCAGGGACCGACACGGCGGATGAGGAGAACAGTCGTGAACCATCTCAAGAAAGGCATCGTTGCGATGACGCTGGCGGCCACCGCGCTGGCGGCCGCGGCTCCGGCGCAGGCACGCCCCTACTACGGCGGCCCCTATTATGGCCATCGTGGTGGTGACAGCACCGGCGCGGCGATCGCGGGCGGCATCGTCGGCCTGGCGGTCGGCGCGGCCATCGCGTCGAACCACCGCGACCGCTACTATGATCGCGGCTATTATGCCGACTACCCGGCGTACCGGGCCTATCCTGCCTATCCGGCGCCGGTCTATCCCGCCTATCCGGTCTATCCGCGCAGCTACTATTACGCGCCGCCGCCCCCGCCGCCCGTGGTGGTCTATCGCGGCGGCTGGGGCTGGCACGGCGGCTGGCACCACGGATACCGCCGCGGCTGGTAAAGGCACCGCGGTTTGCCTCGGCCGCTACCTTTCGTGTACTCGCCAAGCACGAAAGGGGCGGCTAAGGGGACGCGATGGTCGACTCCACCGATACTGGGTCCTTGCCCGCCACGACCCAAGGGCTGCGCGTGGCGCTGTTTAGCGGCAACTACAACTATGTCCGCGATGGCGCCAACCAGGCGCTGAACCGGCTGGTCGGCTATCTCCAGCGCCAGGGCGCGCAAGTGCGCGTCTATGCGCCCAAGGTGGCCAACCCCGCGTTCCCGTCCAAGGGTAAGCTGGTCGGGGTGCCTTCCATCGCCATTCCCGGCCGCGCGGAATACCGCCTGCCAATCGCGCTCAGCCCGCGTGTGCGGCGCGATCTGGCCACGTTCGCGCCGCATGTGGTCCACGTTTCCTCGCCCGACATCGCCGGCCACCGCGCGGTCAGCTGGGCGCGCCGGCACCGCCTGCCGATCCTCGCCTCGGTCCACACCCGGTTCGAGACCTACCCCCGCTATTACAACATGGCGTTCCTGGAACCGGTGCTCGAGGCCGTGCTGCGCCGTTTCTATCGCCGTTGCGATGCGCTGGTCGCGCCGTCCGAATCGATGGCGCAAGTGCTGCGCGCGCAGCGCATGAACTACGACATCGACATCTGGTCGCGCGGGGTGGACCGCGATGTCTTCCATCCTGGCCGCCGCGATACCGCCTGGCGGCAAAGCCTGGGCATCGCCGATGACGAGGTGGTGATCGGCTTCCTCGGCCGCCTGGTCATGGAAAAGGGGCTGGACGTCTTTTCGGATTCGATCGACCAGCTTGCCCGGCGCGGCGTGGCGCACCGGGTGATGGTGGTAGGAGAAGGGCCGGCGCACGACTGGTTCACCGAACGGTTGCCGCAAGCGGTGTTCACCGGCTTCCAGGGCGGCGCGGACCTTGGCCGCGCGGTCGCCAGCATGGACGTACTGTTCAACCCGTCCATCACCGAGACATTCGGCAACGTCACGCTGGAGGCGATGGCCTGCGGCGTGCCGGTGGTCGCTGCGGCGGCCACGGGCAGCCAGAGCCTGGTCGACGACGGCGTTTCCGGCCGGCTGATCGCCCCCGGCGCGGTGCGCCAGTTCGCCGAGGCCCTGCGCGCCTATGTCGAGGACGCCGACCTGCGCGCGCGCCACGGCGCAGCGGGCGAGGCGCGCAGCCTGGAGTTCAGCTGGGACCGCATCAACCAGGCGGTGGCCGATACCTACCTGCGGCTGATCCGGCAGAAGGGCAAGGCGAAGCGGCGGTAGGGCGGCAGGTCCCCGGCCGCGCGGGATGTGCGGCGGGAGGAGGGGACTTTGCGTAGGGATCTTGAGTTTGCCAGATTGAGATCATGCAACGCGCACATGACAAACTGATCGCCAGTGCCGCCAAGCAGGAACTTGGGTCGATAGGATTTGTTCGAAAAGGTCGCTCCCGTATTTGGATCGCAGATCATTTCTGGTGGGCAACGGTTGTTGAATTCCAACCAAGCTCTTGGAGCAAGGGCAGTTACCTCAACGTCGCAGCCCATTGGTTTTGGTCGTTGAATGATCACCTCAGCTTTGATTTCGGCGGTCGCGTGGAAGAGCATATCGCATACGCGTCGGACGAGCAGTTTGCTGAAGCTGCGGTCTATCTTGCACGACGTGCTGCTGCAGAGGCAGTCAAGTTGACCGACTCTTTCCGCTCCCTGTCCGCAACGGCGGCAATTCTCGTGGAAGAAGAGCGCCGCAGTTCCACCGGCGGATGGATGGCCTACAACGCAGGTATCGCAGCAGGCGTTGCTGGGTTAAGCGCTGAGGCGAGCGAAATGTTTACGCATGTTTTGAATGGGTTCGCTTCACCGGACTCGGTTTTAGTGCAAGCGGCAGGCAGAATGGCCGCACTTCTTGATCAGCCATCCGATTTCCGAGACATGATAAATTCGCTGATTGCCAGACGCCGAGATGCTTTGGCGTTGCCCATTCTGTCTAGCCCTCCGCTGTAGCCTCCCGCCAAATCTTCCCGCGCTACCCTATCGGTGGCTGCCCAGCATGTTGGCGTGGGTGATCGCCACGGCGAGCGCGTCCGCCGCGTCCTCGCCGGCCAGTTTCACGCCGGGGAGCAGCACTTTCAGCATCGCCTGAACCTGCAGCTTTTCCGCGCCGCCGGTGCCGACCAGCGCTTTCTTGATCACCTTGGTGGGGTATTCCGCCACCGGAATGCCCGCGCGCGCCACCGAAAGCATGGCGACGCCGCGTGCTTGCCCCAGCTTCAGCGTCGATTGCGGGTTCACGTTGACGAAGACTTCCTCGACCGCGCCGGTATCGGGGCGGTGGGCCAGGATCACATCGGTCAGCGCGGCGTCCAGCTCCACCAGCCGTTCGGCCATGCTGGCCTTGGCATCGGTGCGGATCTGGCCGTTGGCGATGTGGCTCAGCCGGCTGCCCGCCTTGGCCACCACGCCCCAGCCGGTGCAGGTGAGGCCGGGATCGATGCCGAGGATGATCATTCCTGCCCCTTCCGCAGACGGGAGGCCAATGGGTGGGAAGGTCCGGCGCCGCCCCCCGCAAGGCCCACCCCCGACCCCTCCCGCAGGCGGGAGGGGAGATGCATCAGGCCAGCTTTTCCATCACCCAAGCTTTTCCATTACTTCGTCGGGGATTTCGTAGTTGCCCCACACGGTCTGCACGTCGTCGTCGTCGTCCAGCACGTCGATCAGCTTGAGCAGCGTGGCGGCGTCGTCGGCGGAAACCTCGGTCTTGAGGTTGGGCCGCCATGCCAGCTTCACGCCTTCGGCTTCGCCCAGCGTCTTTTCCAGCTCGCGCGCCACTTCGTGGAGGTTTTCCACCGCCACCCAGATCGAATGCGATTCCTCGTCGCTCTCGACATCGTCGGCGCCGGCCTCGATCGCGGCTTCGAGCACCTTTTCCTCGTCGCCGGCCTTGCCGGGGTATTCGATCAGGCCGAGCCGTTCGAAGCCGTGGCTGACCGCGCCGCTGGCGCCCAGGTTGCCGCCGTTCTTGGCGAAGGCGGTGCGGACGTTGGTGGCGGTGCGGTTGCGGTTGTCGGTCAGCGCCTCGACGATCAGCGCGACGCCGCCGGGGCCGTAGCCCTCATAGCGGATTTCCTCGTAGTTCTCCGCATCGCCCTTGCTGGCCTTGTCGATCGCGCGCTGGATGTTGTCCTTGGGCATCGACTGCGCCTTGGCGGCGTTGACCGCGGCGCGCAGGCGCGGGTTCATGTCCGGATCGGGCATGCCCATCTTGGCCGCGACGGTGATTTCGCGGCTGAGCTTGGAGAACTGGGCAGAGCGCTTCTTGTCCTGCGCGCCCTTGCGGTGCATGATGTTCTTGAATTTGGAATGGCCTGCCATGGGAACCTTCGGAAGTCTGCGAGTTGCGGAGCTTCCGGCATCCTCGGCGCCCCGGTTGCGCGCGCCTTACACCGCGCGGGGGGGCGATAGCAACCGCCCCCGGAATTCCCGCTGTTGTCGGTGTTTGCGCGCGCGGTGGTTCCGCGTCGGTTCGGGGTCAGCCCAGGCCCAGCGCGGTCTTGTAGGTTTCGAGAACCATTTCCATCTCGCGGCGGTCGTCGGGCTTCATCTTCCGCAGGCGTACGATCTGGCGCATGATCTTGGCGTCGTAGCCCACGGCCTTGGCTTCGTTGTAGACATCCTTGATGTCGTCGCCGATGCCCTTCTTTTCTTCTTCAAGGCGTTCGATGCGCTCGATCAGGAGGCGCAGGCGATCATCGGCGGCTTCGGCCATCGGGAAACTCCGCAAGGGTTATGGTGAATCGGTCGGCCGCGCTGATAGCGGGCGCGCCGGTTCGCGCAAAGCGGCGGCTGTGGAAATCCTCTCCGCTGGCGGCGGAACTATCGGCGGATCGTCAGCGTCCGGCGTTCTTCTTCATGCTTTCCTCCATGCGCGCCAGCTGTTCGGGCGTCGCCTCGGTCTGGAAGCGGGCCTTCCATTCGGCGGCGGGCAGGCCGTGGATCGCTTCGCGCGCGGCGGTCTTGTCCAGCCCGGCGCCGGCTTCGTTGATCCAGTCGGCCAGACAGTTGCGGCAGAAGCCGGCCAGGCCCATCAGGTCGATGTTCTGCGCATCGTGGCGGTGGCGCAGATGGCGCACCAGGCGGCGGAACGCGGCGGCGGCCACCGCATCGGGCAGGGCATCGAGCGCATCGGCGGGGGTATCGCCGGCACCGGGTGTCGCATTCGTATCCATGGCAATCATTCCCTTGGGTTTTCCCGTCGCATAGGCCATAGGCCGGGGCCGTTGAAGAGGCGCTTTCCGTAAGGGCCGCAAAAACTAGGGAGCCACGCGTGGCGAAACATGATCCCCGGGGCCGCAAGGTGAAGATTCTGGCGACGGTAGGCCCGGCCAGCCGCGCGCCCGAGATGCTCGAAAAGCTGTTCCGTGCCGGCGCCGACGCCTTCCGCGTCAACATGAGCCATGGCGATCACGCCACCCACGCCGAAACGATCGCCTCGATCCGCGCGCTGGAAAAGAAGGTCAACCGGCCGATCACGATCCTGTGCGACCTGCAGGGGCCGAAGCTGCGCGTGGGCACGTTCCGCGAAGGCCGCGCGGTGATCCGCCATTCGGGCCACTTCACCCTGGACCGCAATCCCGAACCGGGCGACGAGACGCGCGTCTGCCTGCCGCATCCCGAACTGTTCGGCATCCTCGAAAAAGGCCAGCGCCTGCTGATCGACGACGGCAAGCTGAGGTTGCGCGTGATCCGCGCGGACAAGGACGAGATCCTGTGTTCGGCCGAGGTCGGCGGGGTGATTTCCGACCGCAAGGGCGTGAACGTACCCGATGCGGTGGTGCCGGTGCCGGCGCTGACCGACAAGGACCGCCGCGATCTGGCCTTCGCGGTGGAGCACGGCGCGGACTGGATCGCGCTGTCGTTCGTGCAGCGGCCCGAGGACGTGGCCGAGGCGCGCCGCCTGATGGGCGGATACGGTTCGCTGATGGCCAAGATCGAGAAGCCGGCGGCGATTTCGCGGCTGGAGGAGATCATCGAGCTTTCCGACGGCATCATGGTGGCGCGCGGCGATCTGGGCGTGGAGCTGAACCCCGAGGAAGTGCCGCCGCTGCAGAAGCGCATCGTCGAATTCGCGCGGCGGCAGGGCAAGCCGGTGGTCGTCGCCACGCAGATGCTCGAATCGATGATCGAAACCCCGACGCCGACGCGCGCCGAAGTTTCCGACGTGGCCAACGCGGTCTATGACGGCGCGGACGCGGTGATGCTCTCGGCCGAAACCGCCGCCGGCGCCTGGCCGGAGGAAGCGGTGACGATCATGCACCGCATCGCCGCGCAAGTGGAAGCCGATCGCGGCTATGCCGCGCGCGTCCATTTCATCGAGACCCTGCCCGATCCGACGACGGCAGACGCCCTGTCGCAAGCCTGCGCCAGCATTGCCGATACGCTGCCGATCTCGGGCATCATCGTGTTCACGGGATCGGGATCGACCGCGCGCCGCGTCGCGCGCGAGCGGCCGGCGGTGCCGATGCTGGTGCTGACGCCGTCGGTGAAGACCGCGCGCAAGCTGGGCCTGCTGTGGGGCGCGCACGCCGTGACCACGCGCGACATCGGCAGCTTCGAGGAGATGATCGCCAAGGGCAAGCGCATGGCGCTGCGCCACGGCTTCGGCACGGCCGGTGCCAGGCTGGTGACGCTGGCCGGCGTTCCCTTCGGCACGCCGGGCGCGACCAACCTGCTGCACGTGGTGACGCTGACGGGGGACGAACTGACGCGGCACGGCGAGCAGCCCGACACCTGACCGGTGACGATCGGGTCTCCGCGCGGCGGGGGCGCTGTAACATTGAAACAAAAGTGTCATGTGGCGCGCCTACGGCAAGTCTGAGCAAGAATGCTCAGGGCCACAGATTCGGGTTTCATGAACGCATCGATTACCATGTCCGGCGCCGCTTCCGGCGTCGGCGGTTCCAAGCCGGCCGGGCGGCCCGATCTTGACCGCGGCCTGGGCCGGGTGGGGATGATCGCCTTCGTCGGCGCGATCGCTGCGGCCGTCGCCTATGTCGCCTGGAGCATCTATTCCGACGCCGCGGCCTCGGGCGTGCAGCCGACGACCTACCTGCCGTTCGTGCTGCTGTTCGTGGCCCTGCTGATCGCGCTGGGCTTCGAATTCGTGAACGGCTTCCACGATACCGCGAACGCGGTGGCGACGGTGATCTACACCAACGCCATGCCCGCGCACGCGGCGGTGGTGTGGTCCGGCTTCTTCAATTTCCTGGGCGTGCTGCTGTCTTCCGGCGCGGTCGCCTTCGGCATCGTTTCGCTGCTGCCGGTGGAACTGATCCTCAAGGTGGGGTCCAACGCCGGTTTCGCGATGGTGTTCGCGCTGCTGATCGCGGCGATCGTATGGAACCTCGCGACGTGGTGGTTCGGCCTGCCGTCGTCCAGCTCGCACACGCTCATCGGCTCGATCATCGGCGTCGGCGTCGCCAATGCGCTGCTGCATGGCAAGAGCGGCACCTCGGGCGTGGACTGGGGCAAGGCGACCGAGATCGGCCAGGCGCTGCTGCTGTCTCCGCTGATCGGCTTCGGCGTGGCCGCGCTGCTGCTGCTGGCGATGAAAGTGCTGGTGCGCAACCGCGCGCTCTATGCCGAACCGAAGGACGGCGTGCCGCCGCCGTGGTGGATTCGCGGGCTGCTGATCTTCACCTGCACCGGCGTCAGCTTCGCGCACGGGTCGAACGACGGGCAGAAGGGCATGGGCCTGATCATGCTGATCCTGATCGGCACGGTGCCCACCGCCTATGCGCTGAACCGCGCGGTGCCCGATCGCTACATGGCGGAGTTCCATGCCAATACCGTGGCCGCCGCCGGCGTGCTGGGTGCGCCCGGCGCTTCCGGGACCACGGCCGGCACCACGCCCGCACAGGCCCGCGAGGCCATCACGCGTTACATCGCCGACCGCAAGTTCACGCCCGCCACGCTGCCGGCGCTGGGCGTGCTGATCCGCGATGTCGACACGCAGGTCAGCGAATACGGTTCGCTGGCCAAGGTGCCGGCCGCTGCCGTGGGCAACATCCGCAACGACATGTACCTCGCTTCGGAGGCGATCCGCTGGCTGGGCAAGGACAAGAAGGCCGCCCTGCCCGAAGCGAGCGCCAAGGCGCTGTCCGCCTACAAGGGCTCGCTCGACGCTGGCACCCGCTTCATCCCGACCTGGGTGAAAGTGGCTGTCGCCGTGGCGCTGGGGCTGGGCACCATGGTCGGCTGGAAGCGCATCGTGGTGACGGTGGGCGAAAAGATCGGCAAATCGCACCTGACCTATGCGCAGGGTGCCTCGGCCGAACTCGTCGCCATGGGCACGATCGCCGGCGCGGACATGCTGGGCCTGCCGGTTTCGACCACGCACGTCCTCTCCTCCGGCGTGGCGGGCACGATGGCGGCCAACCGGTCGGGCCTGCAGATGGGCACGATCCGCAACCTGCTGATGGCCTGGGTACTGACGCTGCCAGCCTCGATCCTGCTCTCGGGCGGGCTTTACCTGCTGTTCCACGCGCTCGTCGGATAGCGCGGCGGCGCGGGAGAGAAGCCCCGCGCCACCTTCGGCTTCAGAACCGTTCGCCGACCATTTCCTCGCTCTTCGCCCAGAGCGCGCGGGCGTTGTCCGGATCGAGCGCGTAGGAACGCACGCCTTCGGACACCGGGCTGATGAGTCCGTCGGTCACTTCGGAAACGTGGCAGTTCTCGCAATAGCGCCCGCCGACCTCGTCCGCACTGGCGACCACGCCGGCCCAGACCGAGGTCGCCGCGCCCTGCGGAATGGTCTTCCAGGCGAAGGGCGGCTTTCCTTCCGTCGCCAGGTCGGCGTTGATCTGTTCCACCAGCGCATCGAGCGCGTCCTGGCCCATATGGCGGCCCAGTTCGGTGTTGATGCCGCCCGGATGCAGCGCGGTGGCGCGCACGCCGCGATCCCGGTGGCGGCGGTCGAATTCCACCGCGAACAGCACGTTCGCGGTCTTCGAGCGGCCATAGGCTTCGAAGGGCGTATACGGCGTGCGATCGAAGTTGGGATCGTCCAGATCGACGTCGGAGAAGCGGTGGCCCGAGGAGGCGACGGCGACGAAGCGGCCACCCGGCGCGATCAGCCCGGCGATGCGGTTGACGAAGACGAAATGGCCAAGGTGGTTGGTGCCGAACTGGGTTTCGAAGCCATCCGCCGTCTTGCCCAACGGCGTGGCCATGACGCCGGCGTTGGCGATGACGAGGTCGAACGGCCGTCCATCGGCGACGAGCGCGTCGGCCGCGGCGCGGACGCTGGCGAGCGAGGCCAGATCGAGCTCGATCAGGTCGAGCCCGCCACCGTTGGCGGCCTGTTCGCGCACCACGGCGGTCGCGGCTTCGGCCTTGGCGAGATCGCGCGCGGCGCCCACCACCTGTGCGCCATGCGCGGCCAGCGCGCGCGCGGTTTCGACGCCGAGGCCGGCGGAAACGCCGGTGACCAGCACGCGCTTGCCGGAAAGATCGATGCCGGCCAGCACGTCGTCGGTGGTGGATGTGGCTCCGAAGGTCTGGGACATGAAAGGGACTCCTGTCTGGGGCGCACCGCTCCCGCCGCCAGAAGGCCCATTGCCTGCCGCCGGTTGAGGGTATATGAAAGGGAGGGTTCCTCCGCTTTAATACGGAGGCATCCTCCGTTTATCAAGGGGCGTCGTGTGGCGACGGTCGAAAAAGTTTCCGGTGCCGAAGCCGGCCGGCGGCCGCGTGCCGATGCGGCCCGCAATCGCGCGCGGCTGCTGGATGCGGCCAAGGCGGTCTTCGCGGCGAAGGGCGCCGACGCGAGCCTGGAGGCGATCGCCCGCACGGCGGGGGTGGGAATCGGCACGCTCTATCGCCATTTCCCCACCCGCGATGCGTTGATCGAGGCGGTCTATCGCAACGAGACCGACCAGCTTGGCGAAGCGGCGCGGCGCTTGGCCGCCGAACTTCCACCGCTGCTGGCGCTGCGCGCGTGGATGCTGGCCTTCGTGGACTACATGGCGACCAAGCAGGGCATGACCGACCTGCTCAACGCGATGCCGGCCGGCCCAGGCCAGCTCTATGCCGCATCGGGCGCCGTGATGCGCGAGGCGATGGTCGCGCTGATCGGCCGGGCGGTGAACGCGGGCGAGATGCGGTTCGATGGCGATCCGTTCGATCTGCTGCGCGCGCTGGGCGGGGTCGCCAGCCTCGGCCGCGATGACGCCTGCGATAACGAGGGCGATAACGGTGGCGGGGCGGCGGCACGCGCTATGGTTGATATCCTGATCGCGGGCCTGCGCGCGCCGCGCGCCTGAGGCTCAGCCGAGCGGAACGGTCTGCTCCGCCAGTGCGGCCATCGCCGGGCGGTGGCTGACGAGGATCAGGCCGCTGCCGCTCGTATCGAGCCAGTCGCGCAGGCGCACGACGAGCTGCGCCTCGGTTTCCGCATCCAGTCCCTCGCTCGGTTCGTCGAGCACCAGCCAGGGCCGGCCGGCCAGCAGCGCGCGGGCGAGCGCTATGCGGCGGCGCTGGCCGCCCGAAAGCCGCGCGCCATCGCCGCCCAGCCACTGGTCCAGCCCTTCGGGCAGTGCGCGCACCACGTCGTCGGCACAGGCGACGCGCAGCGCGTCCCACATGCGCGCTTCGTCGAGACCCGGCGCGGCAAGGCGCAAATTGTCGGCAATGGAGCCGGCGATCAGCGGCGCGTCCTGCGCGGCGAGCGCGAACAGCGGGCGGCGGCTTTCGGGGGCGATGGCGATCAACGGTATGCCGTCGATTGCCATGGTCTGCGGGGCATCGTCGCGCAGGCCGGCGAGCGTTTCGACCAGCCGGGTCTTGCCCGCGCCCGATCGTCCGGCGATGCGCAGCCGCGCGCCGCCCGTGCAGGCCGCGCCGGCGATGGTCAGCGTTTCGCCCTTGATGTCCGGGCCGTTGGGCGTGGGGCCGTGTTGGGCCAGGCTGGCAAGGCGGTGGCGTGCGAGATCGACACGCGGGGCCTGTATGTCGGTCTGCGCCAGCGCGGCCCAGCCTTCCAGCCCGCCCAGCGCGGCGAGCGCGCCCAGCGCGAGCAGCGGCGCGCCGGCGGGGCTGAGCGCGATCATCGCGGCGACGGTCACGACGGCGAGCAGCGCCTGCACCGCGCCGATGCGCGCTTCGGCGCGGACGGTAGCGAGCCGCGCCGCGTCGTAACCGGCGGCGGCATCGGTGGTCAGCGCGGCGATGCGCGGGGCCAGGCCATAGATGGCGATGTCGGCGCAAGGAGTGGCGCGGTCGGCATAGTCGCGCTTCATCCGCGCGAGCGCTTCCGCGCTGGCGGCGAGCGGTTCTGCCAACAGGCGCGCGGCCATGCGCCGGGCGGCGAGCCGCATCGCCACCATGCCCAGCACCAGCGCCAGCGCGGACGGCCGCCCCATCGCCAGCGCGGCCACCAGCGCGACCGTGGCCGAAGCCAGCGCGGCGGGCAGGGTGGCGCGGCGGATCACGCTGTCTTCCAGCGCATCGACATCGTTGCCGAGCCGGGCTGCGAGATCGCCGGTGCTGGTTTCCAGCGCTTCGGCGGGGCGGGCGGCGGCGAGTCGGGCGAACAGGTGCGGGCGCAGGCCGGCAAGGGTGAGCAGCGCGGCCTTGTGGCCCAGCAGCCGCTCGCCATAGCGCGTGGCGGTGCGGGTGATCGCCAAGCCCCGGATCGCCGCGCTTGGCAGCAGGTAGTTGAACGCCTGCACCGCCGCCACGCCGCCCAGCCCGGCGATGGCCGCGCCCGCCAGGAACCAGCCCGACAGCGCCAGCAGCGTCACGCCCGCCACGGCGGCAAGCCCGGCGCAGAGTATGGCGAGGCGCAGCGTGGCGCGCTGGGGCCGGGCGGCTTCGGCCAGCAAGGTGTCGATCAGGAGAGGCGGCATGTGGACCCCGCTATGGCGATGAGGTCGGCGTCGTGCGTGGCGGCGATGACAAGGCGGCGCGCGGCCTGATCGGCCAGGATCGCGCGGATCGCGCGCGCGGTGTCGGCATCGAGATCGGCGGTCGGTTCGTCCAGCAGCAGGATGGGGCGGCCGCTGAGGATGGCGCGGGCGAGCCCCATGCGGCGGCGTTCCCCGCCCGAAAGCCCGCTGCCGCGATGGTCGAGCGGCGCGTCAAGCCCGCCGCGCGATCCAATCATCGTGCCCAGCCCCAGCCGCCCCAGCAGGATCAGCGTGGCGGCTTCGTCGAGCGGCGTGTCGGTCATCACCAGATTGTCGCGCAGGGTGCCGGGCACGAGCGCGACGCTTTGCCCCGCCCAGCCGATGGCCGGATTGAGCGCGCCGGGCACGAAGGGCGTTCCATCGCGCGTGAGGGTGCCTTGTTCGACCGGTACATGGCCGATCAGCGCCAGCAGCAGGGAGGACTTGCCGGCGCCGGTGGGGCCGGTGATCGCGTGGAAGCCGGGGCCGCGCCAGTCCGCGTCGGGCACCGCGATGGCCGCGCCTTCGGGATGGCGCAGCACGACCCCGCGCGTGGCCAGCACGGTCGCGGCGGAGGGGATGGCCTGCGTTGCCACCGGGGCCGGCATCCGCGCGCGCTCTGCGGCGATCGCGGCCAGCGCGGCTTCGCCGGTCTGCTTGTCGTGATAGGCGGCGGCAAGGCGGCGCATCCCCAGGTAGAACTCGGGTGCGAGCGCGAGGACGAAGAAGGCGCGCGTCAGGGTCAGGTTTTCCGGCGCGGGAAAGGGCAGCAGGCCCAGCAGCGAAAAGCCGCAATAGACCGCCACCAGCGCGACCGAGAGCGCCGCGAAGAATTCCAGCACCGCGCTCGACAGGAAAGCGATGCGCAGCACGGCCAGCGTGCGCCGCGCGACATCGGCGGACGCCGTGCCCAGGTGCGCGGCCACGCGCGCCTCCGCCCCGAACGCCAGAATCGCCGGCAGCGTGCGGACGCGGTCGACGAACAGGCCCGAAAGCCGGGACAGCGCCTGGTGCTGGGCATCGGCGGCGCGGCGCGCGGCCGATCCGGCGAGCGCCATGGCCAGGCCGAACGGCGCCAGTGTTATCAGCATGATGCCGGCGGCGATCATGCTTGCAGGCGCGGCCGCAAGCGCGATAAGAAAGGGCGAAATGGCTGCCGCCAGACGCAAGGGGGAGAAGCGCGCGGTGAGACCTTCTGTCACATCGACCGCGTCCACGGCGAGGTGTAGGTCCTCGCCGACAAGGCGTGCGCGTTGCAGCCTTGTCGGAAGGAGCGCGCGGTGCAGATCCTGACGCACCATTCGTTTTTCCGCATTGGCGGCGATTTGCCCGCTGATGCGGGCGCGGGCGACCGCGAAGGCGCGCAACACTCCACCCGCCAGCAGGAGCAAGACCCATACCAAAGCATGATGTCCTTCCGCCCGCCGGCCCACGATGATGGCCAGCGCAAGGGCAACGGCCACTGCGCCCGCGCTGTCCAGAAGCCACCAGGCGCCGGCGCGGCCCGCGCCGCGGCGTTTTCTTTCAGGCGTTTGGGAAATTGCGCTGCTTGACATATTCGTAAAGTCTTATATTAGTAAATATTGTAATTGATCAAGGGTTTGAGTCAAACCTCCGGCGCCGGCCCAGTGGCACCAACCATGCCGCCCCGCAATCTGCCGGCCAATTAACGGGGAACATGCCAGATGGATATGGCAGTCGTAGAGCTTTCCCGCCTTCAGTTCGCGCTGACGGCCATGTACCACTTCCTTTTCGTGCCGCTTACGCTTGGCCTTTCGTTCATGCTCGTCATCATGGAGAGCATCTACGTGATGACCGGGCGGGAGATCTGGCGCGTCGTCACGCGCTTCTGGGGCAAGCTGTTCGGAATCAATTTCGTGCTGGGTGTGGCCACGGGCCTTACCATGGAATTCGAGTTCGGCACGAACTGGTCGTACTATTCCCACTACGTTGGAGACATCTTCGGCGCGCCACTGGCGATCGAGGGGCTGATGGCCTTCTTCCTCGAAGCGACGTTCGTGGGCCTGATGTTCTTCGGCTGGGACCGGCTGTCGAAGATCGGGCACCTGCTGGTGACCTTCCTGACCGCGCTGGGCACCAACCTTTCCGCGCTGTGGATCCTGATCGCCAACGGCTGGATGCAGAACCCGGTGGGCGCGACGTTCAATCCCGACACGATGCGCATGGAAGTGACCGACTTCTATACGGTGCTGTTCAATCCGGTGGCGCAGGCCAAGTACGTCCACACCGTCAGCGCGGGCTATGTCTGCGCCTCGGTCTTCGTGATGGGCGTTTCGGCGTGGTACCTGCTCAAGGGCAAGTGGACCAACGTCGCCCGCCGGTCGATGATGGTGGCGGCCGCGTTCGGCCTTGCCTCGTCGCTGTCGGTCGTGGTGCTGGGCGACGAATCGGGTTACGCCCTTACCGACAACCAGAAGATGAAGCTCGCCGCGATCGAATCGATGTGGCACACCGAACCGGCGCCGGCCGGGCTCTCGCTGTTCGGCATCCCCGACATGCAGGCGCAGGAAACGCGGTTCGACATCAAGGTCCCGTATGTCCTCGGCCTGATCTCCACGCGCAGCCTCACGGGCGAGGTGACCGGCATCAACGAACTGGTGCTGCGCGCCGACCAGCGCATCCACAGCGGGTTGATCGCCTATGACGCGGTGGAGAAGCTGAAGGCCGACCGGAACGACATCGCCGCGCGCGCAACGTTCGAGAATCACAAGGCTGATCTCGGCTATGCCCTGCTGCTCAAGCGGCATCTGGCCGATCCGCGCCAGGCGAGTGACGCGCAGATCCTCAAGGCCGCGTGGGACACCGTGCCCAACGTGCCGGTGATGTTCTGGCTGTTCCGCTTCATGGCGGGGCTGGGCTTCTTCTTCATCGCCTTCTTCGCGGCGGCCTTCTGGTGCGCATCGGTCTGCCAGTTCAACCGCACATGGTTCCTGCGCGTGGCGGTGGCGATCATTCCGCTGCCGTGGCTGGCGATCGAGTTCGGCTGGGTGCTGGCGGAAATCGGCCGTCAGCCGTGGGCGGTGGACGGCGTGCTGCCGACCTTCCTTGGCGCATCCTCGCTGACGGTCGCGCAGGTCTGGGCGACGATCGCCGGCTTCACGCTGCTCTACGGCACGCTGGCGGTGATCGAGGTGCGGCTGATGCTGGCGTCGATCCGCAAGGGACCGGTCGAACATCACGCGCCGGCTGCGCAGCACGGCATGAACGGCGGCTTCGCGCCGCTGCCGGCGGAATAAGGAGACAGGCGCATGGGTATCCCGCTCGACTATGAAACGCTGCGCCTGATCTGGTGGGTGCTGCTGGGCACGCTGCTGATCGGCTTCGCGCTGACCGACGGTTACGACCTTGGCGTGGCGGCGCTGCTGCCGTTCGTCGGCAAGGACGACGAGGAGCGCCGGCTGGTCATCAACGCGGTGGCGCCGCACTGGGAAGGCCATCAGGTATGGCTGATCCTGGGCGGTGGCGCGATCTTCGCCGCCTGGCCGTTCGTCTACGCCGTGAGCTTCTCCGGCTTCTACCTCGCCATGTTCCTGGTGCTGGCGTCGCTGATCCTGCGACCGGTGGCGTTCAAGTACCGCTCCAAGAAGCCCGATGCGGGCTGGCGCGCGCGGTGGGACTGGGCGCTGTTCATCGGCGGCTTCGTGCCCGCGCTGGTATTCGGCGTGGCCGTGGGCAACGTCCTGGCCGGTGCGCCGTTTCGGCTGGATAGCGACTTGCGCGTAACCTACGAAGGCACGCTGCTGGGCCTGTTCACGCCCTTCACGCTGCTCACCGGCCTGCTGTCGGTGACGATGATCGTGCTCCACGGCGCGGGTTGGCTGGCGGTGAAGATCGAGGACGGCCCGGTGATGGAACGCGCGCGGCGGATCGGCACCTGGGCGGCAATCGGCTCGATCGTGTTGTTCGCGGCGGGTGGGTTGATCGTGGCCAAGGGCGGACTGGGTTTCCGCCTGGACGGGTTGATCGACGCTGCCGGGCCTTCCAATCCGCGCTTTTCCAGCGCGGCGGCGGCGCCCGGCGCATGGCTGGCCAATTACGGTGCGCATCCCTGGATGCTGGTCGCGCCGCTGCTGGGCCTTGGCGGTCCGGCGATCGCGCTGGCGGGCATCCGCGGGCACAGTTCCGTGCTGAACCTGATCGGGTCCGCGCTGGCGACGGTGGGCATCATCGCCACCGTCGGCCTGTCGATGTTCCCGTTCATCCTGCCCAGTTCGATCGATCCGCGATCGAGCCTGACGGTGTGGAACGCCTCGTCGAGCCACCTCACGCTGTTCGTCATGCTGCTGGTGACGGTGATTCTCCTGCCGATCGTGCTGGCCTATACAAGCTGGGTCATGAGCGTGCTGTTCGGCCGCGTGACGATCGAGGATGTCCGCACCAACCCCGATTTCTACTGAGGATACGGACCGATGTGGTATTTTTCGTGGATTCTCGGCCTGGGCCTGGCGCTGGCCTTTGGCATCATCAACGGCATGTGGCACGAATTCAACTCGCCGATCGACGACGATCCCGCGATCTGACGCGATCAACCGATCCGGACCCTGCCGGGACCGTCATGGTCCCGCGCGCTGGGGGCGGGGGCCTGTGCGGCTTCCCGCCCCTTCTTTTGACCGATCAGGCGGATTTTGGTGTGTTTGTGCCGATGGCGGGGCTTGTGTGGCGTCGCGAAACACTTACGTCACGGAAGTCATGAAGCCAGCAGACCTCTCCGACCTGAAGGCCAACGCCAACCGCATGGCCCAGCGGCTCAAGATCATGAGCCATCCCGAACGGCTGCTCATGCTGTGCCGGATGGACGAGGGCGAGGTATCGGTGAACGAGCTGGTCGCGCTGACCGGCCTGTCGCAATCGGCCGTGTCGCAGCATCTCGCCATGCTGCGCGAGGAAGGCGTGGTGGCAATCCGTGGCGAGGCGCAGACCCGGTTCTACAGCCTGAAGGACCCGGTGGTCCGCGCGATCATCCATGCCTTGTGCATCATCTGCGATCAGCAGGGCGACAGCGGGCGGGATGCGGGGCAGGCGGCGGCCTGAACCTTCAGCTTTCCAGTTCAACGTCCCAGTACAGCCAGTCGCGCCAGCTTGCGTGCAGGTAGTTGGGCGGGAACGCCCGGCCCTTTTCCTGCAATTGCCAGGTGGTGGGCCGGATCGGTTCCTCCATCAGCCGCATGTGGGCCTGCTTCGGCGTCCGCCCGCCCTTGCGCAGGTTGCACGGCGCACAGGCGGTCGACACGTTTTCCCAGGTGGTGCGGCCGCCCAGGCGGCGGGGTACCACGTGATCGAACGTCAGCTGGTCCGGGCTGCCGCAATACTGGCACACGAACCGGTCGCGCAGGAACAGGTTGAAGCGGGTGAAGGCCGGAAACTCGCTGGGCCGCACGTACTGGCGCAGCGCGATCACGGAAGGGATCTTCATGTCCAGCGAAGGGCTGTGCACCTCGCGGTCATACGTGGCGATGATGTCCACCCGCTCCAGGAACACGGCCTTGATCGCGGTCTGCCACGGCCACAGGCTGAGCGGATAGTAGCTCAAGGGGGTGTAATCGGCATTGAGGACAAGCGCGGGGCAACCCGACAGGTTCCGCGCGGCATCGCCGCTATGGGGCCTGGCCGCAGCCGCCCGCTCTATCAACGCGGTATGAAGCATGCTCCGGCGCGTCTCCCGCAAACCTGCCTTGCCGGCTCCGGTTCAGCGAACCAGGGCCTGCCAGAGCGGGCAGCGGCAGCAGGAGGAATGCCCGCCTGCGTGGGTATGTGGAAAATCTGCGTGACCGCTTCGTGACGCATGCCAGCCAAGGAACACGGCAGGGCAGGATGCGTCAAGAGCCTTGTCCCCGCGCTATCCACAGCTTGTCCCGCAGGGAGGGCGCCGGGCAGCGTCGGGTCGCACTGCCTTCAGCCGGCATAGGCCTTGATCAGATCGAACAGGAAATCGCGGCCGACGAACAGCGAGCGCACCTCGATCCTTTCGTTCAAGCCATGGGCGCCGTTGCCGTCGGGATCACCCCACATGCCGGGAACGCCATAGGTCGGAATGCCCACGGCGCCCAGGAACGTGGAATCGGTGTAGCCGTTGGCCATCACCGGCACGAGCGGGACGCCGGGGAAATACTTCGCCACCAGCTTGCGCGCCGGATCGATCACCTTGGGCGATAGGGGCGGCGGGGGTGGCGAGGGGCGCAGCGGCGCCAGCGCGGTGACGGTCACGCCCGGATCGCCGATGATCGCGGCCAGTTCGCTCCGGATCGCTTCGACCGAATGGCCGGGAAAGATGCGGCAGTTGATGTTGGCGCCGGCACGCTGGGGCAGCGCGTTGCGGGCATGACCGCCATCCAGCATCGTGGCGACGCAGGTCGTGCGCAGGTTCGAATGCAGGAACGGGTCGGTATTGACCACCGCTTCCGCCGCCTTGTCCGCCGGGTTGGCCGCGAGCGCGACCATCGCCTTGCCGATGGCATCGTTGCGCGCCGCGCCCGCCGCGCGGAAATAGGCGCGGGTGGTATCGGTGAATTCCACCGGAAATTCATGTGCTTCCACCCGGTCGAGCGCGTGGGCGAGCTGGTAGATCGCGTTGTCCGGCCGGGGCACCGAACTGTGGCCGCCGGGATTGCGCGTTTCCAGCCGGTAGTTGCCGAAGGTCTTTTCGCCGACCTGGATGGTCTGCTCCACCACCTTGCCCCCGGCGGCCACGGCGCGTCCGTCGGTGGTGCCGCCGCCGCCCTCGTTCAGCGCGAATTCGGCATCGATCAGGTCGCGCCGGTTGGCGGCGAGCCATTCCGCGCCGTTGAACGCGCCGTTGGTCTCCTCGCCGCAGGTGAGCGCGATCTTGACCGTGCGGGCGGGCTTGTAGCCGCTTTCCCGGAAGCGGATCAGCGTATCGACCAGCATCGCCGCCATCGATTTCACGTCGCCCGTGCCGCGCCCGTAGAAGTAGCCGTCTTCCTCGACCAGCTTGAAGGGATCGCGCTCCCAGTCCTCGCGCTTGGCCTCCACCACGTCGATATGGGCGATCGCGAGCAGCGGCTTCAGCGTCTTCGACGTGCCGGGATAGACCGCGACGAGACCGCCGTCCTTGGGGTGTTCGGGCGTGCTGAACAGCGTGATCTGGCTTTCGGGCAGCCCGGCCGCGCGCAAGTGGGCGGCCATGCGCTCGGCCGCGAGCGTGCAACTGCCCGCCGAAAGCGTGGTATTGGTTTCGATCAGTTCGCGGAACAGGTCGCGGAACCGGACCTGGTCCGGCCGCAGCGGCGCTTCCGCCGCCTGCGCTCCGGTCGATGCCATCAGCAGCCCCGCCAGGGCCAGCCCGGCCACCCTGGAGCGCCATCCGGATCGCTTCGTCATCGTTCCTCCCCCTGCTTGCCCGCTCATGTCCGCGTTGCCCTCAGCCTGCGTAGGCCTTGACCAGATCGGTCAGGAAATCGCGGCCGGTATAGACGGCCTTGGCGCGCATCCGCTCGTTGAGGCCGTGCGCGCCGTTGCCGTCGGGATCGCCATAGAGGCCCGGCGGGCCATAGGACGGAATCCCCACCGCTTCGAGGTAGATGCCGTCGGTGGCGCCGGTGGACATCACCGGGACCAGCGGTACGCCCGGATAGTACTTCGCCACCAGCTTCTCGGCCGGACCCAGGATTTGCGGAGTCAGCGGCGGCGCCTTGGGCAGCGGGCCGCGATCGTCGATCTTGGTTACCGTCATCCGCGGATCGGCGATCACGTCGGTCAGCGTCTTCTGCACGGCTTCGAACGAGACGCCGGGGAAGATGCGGCAGTTGACCGTGGCCGCCGCGCGCTGCGGCAGCGCGTTGTTGGCATGGCCGCCTTCGAGCAGCGTGGCGACGCAGGTCGTGCGCAGCATCGAATGGAACGAGCGGTCGGTGTTGAGCGTGGCTTCGGCCTGCTTGTCGGCCGGATTGGCCACGATCGCCAGCATCGCCTTGCCGATCGCGTCGTCGCGCGTGGCGCCCAGCTTCGCGAAATAGCCGCGCGTGGTATCGTTCAGCATCAGCGGGAATTCGTAGTCGCGCAGCTTCACCAGCGCGTCCGACAGTTCGTAGATCGCGTTGTCGCGGATCGGGATCGAACTGTGGCCGCCGGGATTGGTCGCCTCGATCTTGAAGTTGGCGACGACCTTTTCGCCGACGTGCAGGTTCTGCTGGATCACCTTGCCTTCCGGCGATCCGTCGGTGCGGCCGCCGCCGCCTTCGTTCAGCGCGAATTCGGCGTCGATCAGGTCGCGCCGGTTCTCCGCCAGCCAGCGCACCCCGTTGAACGCCCAGCTCGTCTCCTCGCCGCAGGTCAGCGCCAGCTTGAGCGTGCGTTTGGGGCGATAGCCTTCGCTCTTGAAGCGCGTCAGCATGTCGACCCAGATGGCGTCCATCGCCTTCATGTCGGCCACGCCGCGACCATAGAAATAGCCGTTTTCCTCGATGAACTGGTAGGGATCGCGGGTCCAGTCCTCGCGCTTGGCGACGACGACGTCGAGATGGCCAAGCAGGAGGATGGGCTTGAGCGTCTTCGAACTGCCCGGGAGCACCACGACCAGCCCGCCTTCCTTGGGATGATCGGGCACGGCGAAGCGGGTGATCTGCGTGTCGGCGAAGCCGGCGGCCTTGAGATGGCCTTCGATCTTGTCGGCCAGCGCGGTGCAGCTGCCGGTGGTGATCGACGTGTCGGTCTCCACGAATTCCTTGTAGAGTTCGCGGAACTTCGCCTGATCGGCGCGCAGCGGTGCGGGCGCGTCGGCCGCGTGGGCGGCTGGTGTCATGAGTGTGGCGGCAAGCAGGCTGGCGGCCAGGGCGCCAAAGCGGAACGAACGCATTCCTATCCCCTGAAAAAGCGTTTCCATGGCGCCCGTTTCAGCATCATTCCCGGCCCTTGGGAAGCGGCCCGGCAATGCCTTTTTCGCGCGCGCGCGGCCGATCGCGGCAAACCGTACGGATTTGTGACCATTCCTTGTGGAAAATCCCCTGCATAAGGGCTCTTTCGCTTGGGCTTGGGCGCGGCTCTGCCTATATGCTCGGTATGGCCAGCTCTTCAGAAAACACCCCGAACACCAATTCCTACGGCGCGGATTCGATCAAGGTCCTCAAGGGTCTCGACGCGGTCCGCAAGCGGCCGGGGATGTACATCGGCGATACCGACGACGGGTCGGGCCTGCACCACATGGTGTTCGAGGTTTCCGACAACGCGATCGACGAGGCGCTGGCGGGGCATTGCGACCTGGTGCTGATCGAGCTGAACCCGGACGGATCGGTCTCGGTCGAGGACAACGGGCGCGGCATCCCCACCGGCATCCACGCCGAAGAAGGTGTCTCGGCGGCCGAGGTCATCATGACCCAGCTGCACGCCGGCGGAAAGTTCGAGAACACCAGCGACGATAACGCCTACAAGGTTTCGGGCGGCCTCCATGGCGTCGGCGTGTCGGTGGTCAACGCGCTGTCGGAATGGCTGGAACTCACCATCTGGCGCGACGGCGAGGAACACTGGATGAAGTTCGCCCATGGCGATGCGGTCGCGCCGCTGGCGGTGCGCGGGCCGGCGCCAGAAGGCAAGAAGGGCACGCGCGTGACCTTCCTCGCCTCGGACGAGACGTTCAAGAACGTCACCGTCTATGATTTCGAAAAGCTCGAACACCGCTACCGCGAACTGGCGTTCCTCAATTCGGGCGTGCGCATCCTGCTGCGCGACAAGCGCGGCGAGGAGGTCAAGGAGCACGACCTTTTCTACGAGGGCGGCATCGCGGCCTTCGTGCGCTATCTCGATCGCAACAAGGTGGCCCTGCTTCCCGATCCGATCGCGATCTCCGCGCAGCGCGACGGCATCGGCATCGATGTCGCGCTCGAATGGAACGACAGCTACTACGAAAACGTGCTGTGCTTCACCAACAACATCCCGCAGCGCGATGGCGGCACGCACCTGGCGGCGTTCCGCGCGGCGCTGACGCGCACGCTCAACGGCTATGCCGAAAAATCGGGCATGCTGAAGAAGGAAAAGGTCAGCCTGACCGGCGACGACATGCGCGAAGGGCTGACGGCGATCGTCTCAGTCAAGCTGCCCGACCCGAAGTTTTCCTCGCAGACCAAGGACAAGCTGGTCAGCTCGGAAGTGCGCCAGCCGCTCGAAAGCCTGATGGGCGACAAGATGAGCGAGTGGCTGGAGGAAAACCCGGCCCACGCCAAGGCGGTGATCCAGAAGATCATCGACGCCGCCGCCGCGCGCGAGGCGGCCAAGCGCGCCCGCGAACTGACGCGGCGCAAGGGCGCGATGGACATCGCCAGCCTGCCCGGCAAGCTGGCCGACTGCCAGGAGCGCGATCCCAGCAAGTGCGAACTGTTCCTGGTCGAGGGTGACTCGGCAGGCGGAAGCGCCAAGCAGGGCCGCGACCGCCATTACCAGGCGATCCTGCCGCTGAAGGGCAAGATCCTGAACGTGGAGCGCGCGCGGTTCGACCGGATCATCTCGTCCAAGGAAGTCGGCACCCTGATCCAGGCGATGGGCACCGGCATCCGCGACGAGTTCAATCTCGAAAAGCTGCGCTACCACAAGATCGTCATCATGACCGACGCCGACGTCGACGGTGCCCATATCCGCACGCTATTGCTGACGTTCTTCCACCGGCAGATGCCCGACATCATCCGCGCCGGGCACCTCTTCATCGCCCAGCCGCCGCTCTACAAGGTCGCCAAGGGCCGGTCGGAAGTCTATCTCAAGGACAATGCCGCGCTCGATCGCTACCTGATCGAGGCGGGCCTTGCCGGGCGCGTGCTGGAAACGGCCGGCGGCGCGCGGGGCGGCGTGGAACTCGATGCACTGGTCGAACACGCGTTGCGGATGCGCAACCTGATGGCCTTCGTGCCGCGCCGCTACGATCCGGCGATCATCGAGGCGCTGGCGCTGGCCGGAGCGCTCGATCCCGATTTGTCTGCCGATGCTCGCGTCGAAGCGCTGGCGCGCACGGCCCGCTGGCTGGACCGGGGCGATACCGAAGCACGCTGGAGCGCGGGGCTTTCCGAAGAGGGCGGTTATCACATCCAGCGCCAGTGGCGCGGGGTGACCGACCACCACATCATCGAGCCGGGCTTCCTGACCAGCGCCGAAGCGCGCAAGCTGGCGCGGCTGACGGCCGAAACCGCCGAGGTCTATTCCGCCACCGCGCGGCTGGTGCGCGCCTCCGCCGCCGCGGTTGAACCGGATCCGGCCGTCACCGCCGACGAGAGCGAGCAGGAAGTGGCCAAGCCGCGCGCCGAGCCGAAGGACGCGATCACGCGCCCGTCCGAACTGCTCGATGCGGTGCTGGCCGGCGGCCGCAAGGGTCTGTCGATCCAGCGCTACAAGGGGCTGGGCGAAATGAATGCCGAACAGCTCTGGGAAACCACGCTCGATCCGGACAACCGCTCGCTGCTGCAGGTCAAGGTGGAAGACGCCGACGTGACCGACGAGATCTTCACCCGCCTGATGGGCGACATCGTCGAGCCGCGCCGCGATTTCATCCAGGAAAACGCGCTCAACGTCGCCAATCTGGACGTCTGATCCGATGCTGACAGCCAGCATTCCGTGGGATCAGGCGGCCACGATGATCGACCTGGAAGGGCGCGCGCCGATCATCGGCACGATCCGCGACTGCGCGATGCACTACACGCTCTACAAGCCCCATGCCCGCACCCAGGCGCGCGTGCTGCTGACCGTGCCGGTGCACCGCGAAGGCCGCGCCACGCGGACGTGGGTGCTCGATCCGGACGAGATCGCGCAGCTGGCGGACTGGCTGGCGGCGGAGCAGTAATCCTGCGGCGGTCGCGCCGTCTTTTTCCCATGGCGGGCGGCCGCGCGCAGGTTCCCTGCGGCCCCTTCCTCTGCCATAGCGGCGGGCGTGACCTTGCCTGACGAACCCCATACCTATTCCTACTACGCCGAAGAGGACGAGCGGGACTTCACCGACCCCGGCCTGTTCTTTCCCGAAGCCTCGTCTGCTGCGTCAGCCCCGCCTGCCCCCGCCTGGACCGATCCAGCCGAGGCGCTGCACGCGGTGTTCGGGTTTTCGGCGTTCCGGGGCGTGCAGGAACAGGTGGTGGCGCGCGTGCTGGCGGGGCAATCGACGCTGGCGGTGATGCCCACCGGCGCGGGCAAGTCGCTGACCTACCAGTTGCCTGCGGTGATGATGGCGGGCACGTGCGTCGTCGTGTCGCCGCTGATCGCGCTGATGCACGATCAGTTGCGCTCGGCCACGGCCAACGGCATCCGCGCGGCGGCGTTGACCAGCGTCGATACCGACCGGGGGCAGACCATCGACCGCTTCCTCTCGGGCGATCTCGATCTCCTCTACGTGGCGCCCGAACGCGCCAGCCAGCCGCATTTCCGCGAATTGCTGACGCAGGGCCGCGTGGCGCTGTTCGCCATCGACGAGGCGCATTGCGTGTCCGAATGGGGGCACGATTTCCGCCCCGATTATCGCCTGCTGCGGCCGATGATGGACATGTTCCCGGCAGTGCCGCGCCTGGCGCTGACCGCCACGGCCGACCGGCACACGCGCGCCGACATCCTCGAACAGCTCGGCATCGCCGAAGACGGGCTGATCGTGGCGGGGTTCGACCGGCCGAACATCCGCTATGCCATCACCCCGCGCGACAATCCGCTGCGCCAGCTTACCCGGCTGATGGCGGAGCAGCCGGGGCCGGGCATCGTCTATGCCCCCACCCGCGCCGGGGTGGAGCGGCTGGCGGAGCAGCTTTCGGGGCAGGGGCGGCCGGTGCTGCCCTATCACGCCGGCCTGCCGCCCGAAGTGCGCGCCGCCAACCAGGCCGCCTTCGTCGCCAGCGAGGACATGGTGATGGTGGCGACGGTCGCCTTCGGCATGGGCATCGACAAGCCGGACGTGCGCTTCGTCGCCCATGCCGCGCTGCCCAAGTCGATCGAGGGCTATTACCAGGAAACCGGGCGCGCCGGGCGCGATGGCGATCCGTCGGTGGCGCTGCTGCTGTGGGGCGCCGAGGATTTCCTGCGCGCGCGCCAGCGGATCGGCGAGGTCGAGGAACACCGCCGCGCCAGCGAGCGCCAGCGGCTGGATGCCATGGCCGGGCTGGTCGAGGCCGGCGGGTGCCGCCGCGCGGTGCTGCTGCGCCACTTCGGCGAGGACCCGCCGCCGACCTGCGGCAATTGCGACAACTGCCTGTCTCCGCCCGCGCAGACCGATGCCACCGAACTGGCGCGCAAGTTCCTGTCCGCCGTCTATCGCACGGGGCAGAGCTTCGGCTTCGGGCATATCGAGAAAGTGCTGACCGGCCGCGCCGATGAACGGGTGACCGCGCGCGGGCACGATCAGCTGTCGGTCTTCGGCATCGTGCCGGCGGAGGACGCGCCGCTGCTGCGCGCGCTGTCGCGCGCCTTGCAGGCGCGCGGCAGCCTTGTCGCCACCGAGCATGGCGGGCTGGCGCTGGGCGGCGATGCGCGCGAAATCCTGAAGGGCGATGTGCGCGTCGACTTGATCCTGCCGCCGCGTCAGGAAGGCGGCGGCCGGCGGCGCAAGGGGGCGGCCGGTGCCGCGCTCAACCCGGTGGGCGATCCGCTGTTCGACGCGCTGCGCGCGCTGCGCCGCGATCTGGCGCAGGAACAGGGCGTGCCGCCCTATGTGATTTTCCACGATTCGGTGCTGCGCGAGATGGCGGCAACCCGCCCCGCCAACCGCGCCGAACTGGGCGGGATCGGCGGGGTGGGCGCGCGCAAGCTCGATGCCTATGGCGAGCAGTTCCTCAAGGTCATTCGGCAGCATTGAGCGCAGGTTGCGCGCCGCGCGTCTTCCACAGCGAATAGAGTACGCCCGCCGCGATCAGGCCGAAGGTCACGCCCAGGCTGGCCAGCGGCGGAAACTTCGCGCCGCCCAGCAGGAAGTCGGACACGAAGATCTTGGCGCCGATGAACACCAGCACCGCCGCCAGCGAGACCTTGAGGTACTGGAAGCGGTCGACCATCGCCGAAAGCGCGAAGTAGAGCGCGCGCAGGCCCAGCACCGCCATGATGTTCGAGGTGTACACGATGAAGGGGTCGGTGGTGATCGCGAAGATCGCCGGCACGCTGTCCACCGCGAACACCAGATCGGCGACGTTGATGACCACCAGCGCCAGGAACAGCGGCGTCGCGGCCAGCACCAGCCGGCCGGTGCGGCGATCGGGCACGCGCACGAAGAAGCGCTGGCCATGGAGCGCGGGCGTCACGCGCATATGGCGGCTGATCCAGCGCACGACGGGGTTGTTGGCCACGTCGGGTTCGTGATCGCCGCCCAGCAGCATCTTCACGCCGGTGACGATCAGGAAGGCGGCGAAAAGATAGAGCACCCAATAGGCTTCGGAGACCAGCGCCGCCCCCGCCGCGATCATCGCGCCGCGCAGCACGATCACGCCGATGATGCCCCACAGCAGCGCGCGGTACTGGTACTTCGCCGGAATCGCGAAGGTGCCGAAGATCAGGCCGATGACGAAGACGTTGTCGATCGACAGCGCCTTTTCGATGAAGAACCCGGTGTACCACGCCATGCCGGAATCGGCGCCCTTTTCGGCCCAGACCCAGCCGCCGAAGAGCAGGGCGATGGTGATGTAGAAGGCGGTCAGCCGCAGCGATTCGCCGATGCCCATGGCCCGGTCGTCCTTGTGCAGCACGCCAAGGTCGAAAGCGGTGAGCGCGACGACCAGGCTGGCGAAGACCAGCCACAACCAGGCTGGAGTGCCCAGCCAGTCCGCGAACAGAATTTCCATGGTCGCTCTCCGCCTTAGCCGTGCAGGGCGATGCGGCGACGCATCAGGCGGCCAAGACGCTGGCGCAGCGCCAGCTTGGCGCGCGTCAGGCGCAGGATTGCCAGCGGATCGGGCCAGCGGCGGCGGCGCTCGGCGCGCAGCGCCTCGTCGATCTGCTGGTGGCGCTCCATCAGGCGGAAGGTAATGTCGGACATCGTTCGCTCCTCGATCGAAACGGTTGGTTCGATCGGGCGCACCGAAGCCCTGCGGTCCATGGGCGGGAAATGGGAAGGAACCCGGACCGGCAGGCATCGGTGTCACCCGATGCGGTCCGACATCGCAAGGCGGCTGCCCGAATAGGCCAGCGCGCCAAGCCAGAGGGGCCCGGTCCCGCGATCCCTTTATGGACCGAATCGCTCCGGATTTCAAGTCCCCGGCCGGGCAAGGGTGAGGGCGGGGCGCCGAAACCGGCCCGCGCGCTTGCCGTTCGCGCGCCCAATCCCTACGTTGGCCGGGTGCTGAGCCGGCTTCCTTCACGGCTGGCGGCGCGGTTCTGGGCCGCGCTGCTGGTCCTGACCGTGGCGTTCCATGCGGTCACGCCTTTCGAGGCGCCGCTGGTCGTGCGCAGCGGATCGGCGTTCAGCGCGGCCACGGCGGAAGTCGCCATCGCGCCCGCGCGCAAGACCGCGGTCGAGCGCCACGTCGTGCAGATCGCGCCGGTGCTGCCGACGGTGTCGGCCGTCGTCTTGCCGGCGATGCCGCTGGTTGCGGCGATTCCCCATGCCTGGCCCGACCAGACCGGCCCGCCGCTTCCCGCGCCGCTGGCGCGCAAGATCGCGCCACGAGGTCCGCCCACCCCCTGATGTGCCACCGCGCCCCACGTTCGGGCGCAGACTTCACGCATATCAGGAATACCGACATGACCATTCAGGAAAGCAGCCCCGCTGCTCTCGCCCGTCGCGCGCATATCGAGGCGCTGCTGGCGGCCTACCCCGACGTATCCACCGAGGAGCACGGCGTGCTCGTCTCCTATTTCCGACGCGAGGCCAATGCGCTCGACATCGGCATGGTCGCCAGCAATCCCGCCATCGCCAGCGGCTATGCCCGGTTCCGCGGCGATCATATCGACCGGTTCACGCTGAAGGATGTGATGAAGGGCGTCGCCGGCGCGGCCGTGCTGGTGCTGTGCGTCGGCCTGATCATGTTCCGGGCGTTGTAGCGGAACGCGGGCAGGCGGCGCAGGCCGCCTGCCTTACCGCAGCAGGTGGCCGGTGCGGTCGCGCTTGGTGGCGAGGTAGCGTTCGTTGTGCGGGTTGGCGGGCAACTGGTGCGCCACGCGCTCCTCCACGTCCACGCCCAGTTCCTGCAGCGCGGCCACCTTGCCGGGATTGTTGGTCATCAGCCGGATCGTGGTGACGCCCAGCAGATCGAGCATCCGCGCCGCCACGGGAAAGTCGCGCGCCTCGCTGGGCAGGCCAAGCCGCTCGTTGGCGTCCACGGTGTCGAAGCCCTGGTCCTGCAGTTCATAGGCGCGCAGCTTGTTGATCAGGCCGATGCCGCGCCCTTCCTGGCGCAGATAGAGCAGCACGCCCCAGCCGCCGGCGTTGGCTTCCTCCGCCATGCGCGCCAGCGCGGCGTCAAGCTGTGGGCCGCAATCGCACTTCAGGCTGCCCAGCACGTCGCCCGTCAGGCATTCGCTGTGCAGGCGGACCAGCGGCACGCGCTCGCCGCTCTGCGTGCCGAGAATCAGCGCGACGTGTTCGCGCAGGTCGTCGCGCGCGCGGAACGCCACGATCTCGGCGTGTTCGCAGGCGTGAACCGGCAGGCGCGCGCGCGCCTGGATGGTCAGGTTGAGCGGGTCCTTGAACGCGGCGAGATCGGCGGCGGAGACCGTGACCGCCGGTTCCACCCCCGTCGCCACCAGGAAGGCGGGGAGGATGCCGGCCAGCCGCGCCAGTTCCATCGCGGTGACGGCGGCTGCGTGTGCCGCGATCGGCAGGGCGCGGAACGGTCCGCGCAGCGGGCGGTCCAGATCGAGCGAGGGATCGGCCAGCTCGCGCGCACTGAGCTGGGTGAACGGGTCGGCGCCGTGGATCAGCACCGGGGCCTCGGGCACGGCGGCCTCGCGCTGATTGGCGAGCTTCAGCGTGGCCGCGCGGGCGGCGGATATCAGCAGGTTCGCGGCGTAGACGCCGGGCTGGGCAAAGCCGGTTTCCGCCGGGAGCAGGTCCAGCGCGCCATCATCGGCGGTGACGCGCACGGCCCAGCCATGGCGCAGCGCGTCGAGCGCGCGCGCAACCGTGCGCGTATCGCTCACAGGTCGAACCCGGTCACCAGCGGAATGTGGTCCGAAGGCTGGTCCCACTTGCGCGTTTCCTCGACGAAGCGGTGGCTCGTCGATTGCGCGGCAAGATCGGGCGAGGCCCACATGTGGTCGAGCCGCCGGCCCTGGTCCTTGTTGCGCCAGTACGAACGATAGCTCCACCAGCTGTAGTTCCGCTCTGGCGCGGGGATATGCTTGCGGCCCAGGTCGATCCAGCCGTGCGCGTCGCGGAAGCGGCCCAGCGTTTCGACCTCGACCGGGGTGTGGCTGACCACCTTGATCAGCGCCTTGTGGCTGTAGACGTCCGATTCGAGCGGGGCGATGTTGAAATCGCCGACGATCAGCGTGGGCCGGTCCACTTTGTCCGCCCAGCGCGTCATCCGTTCGAGGAAATCGAGCTTCTGCCCGAACTTGGGGTTGAGTTCACGGTCGGGAATGTCGCCGCCCGCCGGGATATAGACGTTTTCCAGCAACATCCCCTGGCCGGGGCCGAGCAGTTCCACGCCCACATGGCGCGCCTCGCCATTGTCCTGCCAGTCGTGCCGGCCGATCTCGCGGAAGGGAACGCGGCTGACCGTGGCGACGCCGTGGTAGCCCTTCTGCCCATGCACCGAGCGGTGGGTATAGCCCAGCCGTTCGAACATTTCGTGCGGGAACAGTTCCTCGGCGGTCTTGATTTCCTGGAGGCACAGGACGTCGGGCGCCTGTTCGGCCAGGAAGCGCTCGACCTGATCGATGCGCAGGCGGACGGAATTGATGTTCCAGGTAGCGATAGAGACCATGGCCAAGGCTTTAGGTGCAGGCCGGTAGCCGGTGCAAGCCCGAAGCGCTGTCTCGTGATCGCTGCCTGAAGGGGCAAGGAAAAACCCTCGCCCCGGGGGCATTGGGGGCGAGGGTTCCATCTGCGTTCGTCACGCTTAGACGCGGCGGCTTTTCGAAGGCCGGGCAACAGGGGGGAAACCCGCCTCGACCGCCTCGTCTGAACCCGTTCTAGGACCGCCGCGCTTGCTGGCGGATGAACGGAAACGACAAGTTTGTCGCAGCTTGTCGCGTGCCGCGCACAGGTTGTTGCCGAAGCGTCGCGTGCCGGCGACGAACGGCCGGAACGCCCGTCCGGTAAAGAACGGGTCGCCGGGATCGCGGGCAGACCGCGTCAGTGCTTGGGCGAGTTGGGACGCGGATCGTTCCAGCGGAACGTGTTTTCCGGCACATCGATGCCGTATTGCTGGCCCGACAGGCGCACGGTGGTTCGCTTGTTCTGCGAATCGAGCGCAACCCAGCTGTCGAGTTCGAGTCCGCCCGGCGCGGAAGCCTTGCGAATGAAGATCAGCGTGATCGTGCCGTATTCGGGGTGGCGCGTGTCGCGCACCTCGATGCTGACCACGCTGGAATGGTTGGTCGGTATCAGCCGCGCAAAGCGGGCGACATCCTTGCTGGGATCGAGCAACGCGCCCAGCGGGCTGTTGCGGATCGGCCAGCGCTGGACCTGCCGCACCTCGTAGTCGATCAGCGTCAGCGCGCGCCCGTCCGAGACGATCAGCAACGGTACGCCACGTTCATACTGGAAGCGGATCTTGCCCGGGCGCTTCATCGTCATCACGCCGGACAGCGATTGGCCGGACCGGTCGGTCTGGACGAAGTTGGCGCGCATCGTGGTGATCGCGCGCAGCGCATCCACCGCGCGGTCGACGTCTTTGGCGGGAGCCGGCGCGGGCGCGTTCTGCGCCGCGAGCGGGGCCGGGGACATCACGGCGCCAAGGCCAGCGGACGCCATCGCGGAAACCGCGACGGCGTGCATCAGGCGGGATCGGCCGGGAAGGCGGAAGAGATCAAGTATCATGTTCATCGCCGTTTGTTGCAGGACCGGCGTTGAACTCGCCGTGAACCGGGAAGGTTCCGGCGAACGGTAGGCGGAACGCCTTACTTGATCTTGGCTTCCTTGAATTCGACGTGCTTGCGCGCCACCGGATCGTACTTGCGGAAGCTGAACTTCTCGGTGCTGTTGCGGGGATTCTTCTTGGTGACATAGAAGAAGCCGGTGTCGGCGGTCGAGACCAGACGAATCTTGACGGTGGTGGGCTTTGCCATGGCTCTAACAATCCTGAACTAGCTTGCGCGCGCGTGCTGAAAACTATTGCGGCGGCGCGTTGCCACGCCGCCTTCGCAGGGCGCGGGCGTTGGGGGAGAATCACGCGAAAGTCAAGCCTTGGGATAAGGGTGCAGCGGTTCCACCAGACCGAAGCGTTCCTTGAGCGGCTTGTCCTTCAGCGGCGGCAGATCGAGCGGCGGCACATCCACGCGGGTATCGGGCATACGGTCCAGCAGGTTGCGGATCACGGTCAGCCGGCCCCGGCGCTGGTCGTTGAAGTCCACCAGCGTCCACGGCGATTCGGGCGTGTGGGTGGCGGCCAGCATCGCCTCGCGCGCTTCGGTATAGGCTTCGTACTTGCCGCGCGCCTCCAGATCGACCGGGGAGAGCTTCCAGCGTTTCATCGGATCGTCGCGACGTTCGGCAAAGCGCCGTTCCTGTTCCTCCTGGTCGCAGGTCAGCCAGTATTTGAACAGCAGCAACCCGTCCGTCACCAGCAGCTTCTCGAAGGCGGGCGCCTGCGCCAGGAACGCGCGCACCTGATCCTCGCTGGCATAGCCCATCACGCGCTCCACACCGGCACGGTTGTACCAGCTGCGGTCGAACAGCACGATCTCCCCGGCGGCGGGGAGGTTGGCGATATAGCGCTGGAAGTACCACTGGCCCTGTTCGCGCTCGGTTGGCTTGGGCAGCGCCACGGCGCGGCATTGGCGGGGGTTGAGCCGCTGGAGTATGGCGTGGATCACGCCGGTCTTACCCGCAGTGTCGCGCCCTTCGAAGATCACCAGCACGCGCGCGCCGGTCTTTGCTACCCAGCGCGCCATGCAGGTCAGTTCCTCCTGCATGGGTTCCAGCAGGTCTTCGTAGTCCTTCTTCTTCAGTTCACCCATGGAGCCCGTGCCTGTGCGATTCGAACGGAGGGTGAGCGTGCACGAAAAAGGGGCAGCCCGCGAGTGGCCGCCCCTTTCTCTCGGGATTCCAATTCGTAGCGTTCAGCGAACCGAACCGCGCCGCACCAGATTGACGATCGCCAGCAGGATCACCGCGCCGAGGAACGACACGATAAGGCTGCCCGCCGAAATGCCCTGGGTGATGCTGCCGCCGCCGATGAAGGGCGTGAGCAGAAACCCGCCGAGCATGGCGCCGACGATGCCGACCACGATATTGAGGAAGATACCCTGCTGTGCGTCGGTGCGCATCACGATGCTGGCCAGCCAGCCCAGAATGCCACCCACGATGAGAAGGACGATGATACCCATTTTCCGGACATCCCCATTGTTGCCTTGATGCCTTTCACAATCCGGCGGCGGGGATTTGGTTCCGGAAACCCCGCCGTTATGGCGCGATTGATCGGCGGCTGGGAGAATCGGTGGGGCGGGGACCGGTGGGGCGGTCAGGTGCGCAGTAGCCAGAACATCGCCGCCGCGCCCGCCACGATGCGGTACCATGCGAACGGCGTGAAGCCGTGCCGGCTGACATAGGCGACGAAGAAGCGGATCACCGCCAGCGCCACCACGAACGAGACGAAGAAACCCACCGCGATCTCCGCCCAGCCCACGCCCAGCGTGCCGGCGGCCAGTTCGTGCCGCTTGTCGAGCAGTTCCAGCGTGGTCGCCCCCAGCATCGTCGGGATGGCCAGGAAGAAGCTGAATTCGGCGGCGGTGCGGCGCTCGATGCCCATGGCCAGCGCGCCCATGATGGTCGCGCCCGAACGGCTGACGCCGGGGATCATGGCCAGGCACTGCACGAAGCCCACGCCCACGGCCTGTCGCAGCGGCAACTGGCCGATCCCGGTCGGTTCACCGCCCTTGGCGAAGCGTTCGACCACGAGAATGCCGATGCCGCCCACGATCAGCGCCCAGCACACCACCAGCGGGCTGCCGAGCAGACCCTCGATCTGGTGCTTGAGCAGCAGGCCGATGACCGCGGCGGGCATGAACGCGGCCAGCAGGTTGCGCAGGAAGCGCAGCGACAGCGGCTCCAGCCGGAGCAGGCCCATGCCGACGGCCCAGAACGTGCGCCAGTACTGCACGACCACCGCCAGGATCGCGCCCAGCTGGATCACCACGTTGAACATGGCCCATTGCGCGGCGTCATAGCCGAACAGTTCGGTGGCAAGGATGAGGTGCCCTGTCGAGGAGACCGGAAGGAACTCGGTGAGCCCCTCGACGATGCCGAGCAGTACGGCGGTAACGATCGTGCTGTCCATGCACGCGGCGTTGCCGCAGCGCAGCACGGTGTCAAGGGCGCGCCGCGTTCCGCAACCTTAAAAATCGGTCATCCGGCTGTGCCGTTCAGGCGGCCGCATCCTGGAACTGCAACCGGGCGAGCCGCGCGTAGAGCCCGTTGGCGGCGGTCAGGCTGGCGTGGTTGCCCTGT
Organism: Novosphingobium sp. LASN5T; assembly: GCF_003856955.1. Classification (NCBI taxonomy): domain Bacteria; kingdom Pseudomonadati; phylum Pseudomonadota; class Alphaproteobacteria; order Sphingomonadales; family Sphingomonadaceae; genus Novosphingobium; species Novosphingobium sp. LASN5T. The sequence goes on along the minus strand of NZ_RQSI01000020.1, from coordinate 35,127 downwards.
TCGACGATCTTGCCGCCGTCCATCACGATGATCCGGTCGGCCGCGCGGATCGTCGCCAGCCGGTGCGCGATGACCAGCGTGGTGCGGTCCTTCATCAGCCGGTCCAGCGCCGCCTGCACCAGCTGTTCGCTTTCGGCGTCCAGCGCGCTGGTCGCTTCGTCGAGCAGCAGGATCGGGGCGTTGCGCAGCACCGCGCGGGCGATGGCGATGCGCTGGCGCTGGCCGCCGGAAAGGCGCGCGCCGTCCTCGCCCAGGAAGGTATCGAGCCCTTCGGGCAGCGCGCGCAGGAAGCTTTCGGCGTTGGCGGCGCGCGCCGCTTCCCAGATATCCTCGTCGCTGGCGGCCCAGTTGCCATAGCGCAGGTTGTCGCGCGCGCTGGCGGCGAACAGCGTGCCGTCCTGCGGCACCAGCGCCATCCGCGCGCGAATCTCGGCCGGATCGGCCGACGGCAGCGGCACGCCATCGATGCGCACGGTGCCCGCCTGCGGATCGTAGAACCGCTGCGCCAGCAGGAACAGCGTGGACTTGCCCGCGCCGGAAGGCCCGACGATCGCCACCGTTTCGCCCGGTTCGACGGTCAGCGAGAAATCCTCCAGCGCCGCCACTTCCGGGCGGCTGGGATAGCGGAAGCCGACGTTCTGGAACGCCAGCTGGCCGCGCGGCGGCACGGGCAGCGCGGTCGGCCGCGCGGGCGGGGCGATGTCGGGCTGTTCCAGCAGCAGTTCGTTGAGGCGGCTGGCCGCGCCGGCGCCGCGCAGCAGGTCGCCATAGACCTCGGTCAGCGCGCCCAGCGCGCCGGCGACGAGGCCCGCCGTCACCACGATCGCGAAGATCGTGCCACCGCTGATAGTGCCTTCGGCCACACCCACCGCGCCTTCCCACACGAGCAGGACGATGCCGCCAAACACCAGCAGAATGACGATCGCCGTCATCACCGCGCGCAGGATGATGCGGCGGCGGGCCACGTCAAACGTGCGTTCGACGCGCTCGCCGAACCGCTCCAGCTCGCGCTTTTCCTGCCCGAAGGCCTGGACGATCTTCATCGCGCCCAGCGTTTCCGACACGATCACGCCGATCGCGGCGACGCGGTCCTGGCTCGACCGCGAAACGGAGCGCACGCGCCGGCCGAACCACACGATCGGCAGGACCACGAGCGGGATGCCGATGATCACCGCGCCGGTCAGCTTCGGCGCCAGCACGAACAGGTAGATCATGCCGCCCAGCGCCATGATCGCGTTGCGCAGCGCCACCGAAACCGTGGTACCGACCACCTGTTCGATGATCGCCGTGTCGGAGGTCATGCGCGACGAGATTTCCCGGGGGCTGTTGGTTTCGAAGAAGCTGGGCGGCAGGCGCAGCAGGTTGGCCTGCACTTTCAGGCGGATGTCGGCGACCACGCGCTCGCCCAGCCACGACACGAAATAGAACCGGCAGGCGGTGCCGACGGCCAGCACCAGCACGACCAGCAGCAGATAGCGGAACCAGCGGCCGATCTCGGTGATGTCCGCCCCTTGCGAGAAGCCCTTGTCGACGATCAGCTTGAGGCCGGAGGGGATCGCCAGCGTGGCGCTGGCGGTGACGAGCAGCGCGGCAGCGGCGGCGGCGACCCGTCCCGGATAGTCGAGCGCCTGGCGCCATACCATGCGCAAGGGGGTCAGGGTGCGCGCGGGGCGCGGGGCTTCGACAGGCTGGGTTCCCTCGTCCATTCCGCTCGCCTAGCCGAAGCGCGCCCGCGCAGGAAGGGGGCGCATGCCGGTAAGGCGTGGCAATGCTTTTTCCGCAGTCCGTCCCGCGCGATCGGGGCGAGGATTAGGGTCCGGTTTGGTCCGGTCGTAGCGCGATCTTCAATGTTGCGTTGCACAAGGCAACGAATCGCGGCAATCTGGGGGCAAGCGAGTCCCGGTGTTGCCGGGCAACAGAACAAGGACAACGGCCGTGCTCTACAAGGCCTATGAAATCCAGCGCTCCCTGCTCAGCGCCAGCAGCGCGATGGCGTCGATGACGGCGGACCTGCTGGGCGATCCCCGGCTTCCGTTCAGCGGCTTCGGCCCCAGCCAGATGATGGCATCGGCGCTGGAAGTGTTCGCCCACGCGGCGGCCCCGCGCGGCAAGCCGGCGTTCGGCATCCGCACGATCCATGTCGATGGCACGACCCACGCGGTCCGGGAATCGACGGAAATCCATCGCCCGTTCGGCGATCTCAAGAAGTTCACGCACGAAGGGCTTCCGCCCGACGCGCCGCGCCTGCTGATCGTGGCGCCGATGAGCGGCCATTACGCCACGCTGCTGCGCGGCACGGTGGAACGGATGCTGGAACGCTGCGTGGTCTACATAACGGACTGGGCCGACGCGAAATACGTGCCGCTGGCCGAAGGGCGCTTCGACCTGGACGATTACATCGACTATCTGGTCGGCTTCCTCGAATATATCGGCCCCGGCGCGCACATGATGGCGGTATGCCAGCCTTCGGTGCCGGCCTTTGCCGCCACCGCGATCATGGCGGCCAAAGACCATCCGTGCCGACCGGTGACGCTGACGATGATGGGCGGGCCGATCGATACCCGCGAATCGCCCACGGCGGTGAACGATCACGCGATCACCAAGCCCTATGTGTGGTTCAAGCACAACGTCATCACCACGGTGCCGGTGAACTATCCGGGCGAGGGGCGGCAGGTCTATCCGGGCTTCGTCCAGCTTGCGAGCTTCATGTCGATGAACCTCGGCAGCCACATGATGAGCCACTATTCGCTGTTCAAGCACCTGGTGCAGGGCGATGGCGAAGGCGCCGAGGCGACCAAGACATTCTATGACGAATACCGCGCCGTCTGCGATCTGCCGGCGGAGTTCTATTTGCAGACCGTGGACGTCGTGTTCCAGCGCCACGCGCTGCCCAAGGGCGAATTCGTCCATCGCGGGCACGCGGTCGACCTGGGCGCGATCCACGACACCGCGATCCTGTGCATCGAGGGCGAGCGGGACGACATCTCGGGCATCGGCCAGACCAAGGCCGCGCTCAAGGTGACGCCGAACGTGCCGGAGGAAATGAAGCAGTACCTCCTCGCCGCCGAGGCGGGGCACTACGGCATCTTCAACGGATCGCGCTGGCGGACCAAGATCGCGCCGGTGGTCGATGCGTGGATCGTGCGCCACGAAGGCCGGGGCAAGGGCCGCAAGCTGACGGCCGTCGCCTGAAGACAGACGGTGCGGAAAGAAGCCTTCCCGCACCGTCCCGAAACGCCGCTTCTCAGACGAAGAACTGGGTCAGCCACTCGCAGATCAGGGCGGGCTTCGACTCGCCTTCGATCTCCACCGTGATTTCCATGGACTGCTGCCACTGGCCGGGGCGCTTTTCCTCGATCTCCAGCAGCTTGAACACGCCGCGCACGCGCTTGCCCGAACGGACAGGGGTGAGGAAGCGGGTGCGGTTGCCGCCATAGTTCACGCCCATCTTGATGCCTTCGGGGCGCGGACAATCGCTGAGCTGTGTCAGCAGCGGGATCAGCGACAGCGTGAGGAAGCCGTGCGCGATCGTGCCGCCGAACGGCGTCAGCTTGGCCTTATCCTCGTCGACGTGGATGAACTGGAAGTCACCGGTCGCTTCGGCGAACTGGTTGATTCGTTCCTGGCTGACCTCGACCCATTCCGATGTGCCCACGATCGTGCCTGCCAACGCCTTGATTTCTGTCGCGGGAATGATCCTCGCCATACCGTTGCTCTCCTGCATTCTCTTGTTCCGCCATCATGGACGGACCCTTGCAAAGGTGCAACCGGGCGCAATCCGGTCAGGACGGATGGGCTATTCGGCGGGCGACGCGGGCAAGGGACGGGTCCAGCCCGGCGTTCGCGCATTGAGCCAGCGCTGGGCCGGCTTTTCGATCAGGCGATAAAGCGCCCACGACGCGATCAGCAGCAGCAGGAGATAGGCCGCCAGTTCCGCCCAGCCGATTTGCAGCGAGGCATCAACGAACAGCAGCTTGAACACCAGGAACAGAAAGGCGTGCGCGAGGTAGGTGGAATAGCTCACCTCTCCCAGCCACACCGCCGCGTGGCTGGCGAGAAAGCGTGCCAGCGGCCCCTTATCATAAATCAGCGCCAGCATCGCGGTGACGATCGCGGGCGGGACGATCGCGGTTTCGGGCCAGCCGGCCACGCTCCCCAGCGCGATCCAGCCCGTCGCGAACAGCGCCCAGGGCCAGGCGCGCGGTGATCGTGCCGCTTGCCAGATCACGCAGGCCAGCGTGCCCAGCATGAAGCCGATCAGGCAGCGCCACAGCCCCATGGTGGGGATGTCCGCGCCCAGCGTGCGCAGACCCCGGTGCGTGAACAGCGCATATTCTCCCGCCAGCAGCAGCGCCGCGATCGCGATCGCCAGGCGACGGCGGCCCATGATCGGCTGGCCCGCCGCGACAATCGCGGGAAACATCAGATAGGCGGCGAATTCGGTGCTGATCGACCAGGCCGGGTGGTTCCAGGCCAGTTCGTGCGTAAAGCCCCAGTTCTGGATCAGCAGCACCTGCAGCGGCAATTCGTCCAGTGGTAGCCCCTCTACGGGGCGCCCGGAAACGTTCAGTGCCGCTCGGAACAACACGAAGCCGCCGAGTATCAACAGGTGCAACGGCCAGATTCGCGCCATCCTTCGCCACAGGAAACGGGCGGCGGCGCGTGGCCCACCCGACGCCAGTGGAACGGCATAATTGTACCACATGACGAAGCCGGACAGGACGAAGAACAGATCCACCGCCAGATAGCCGCGCGCCAGGACCGCGATGACGCCTGGGGGGAGTATGGACACCAGCGACAAGCGGATATGATAGAGGACCACCAGCCAAGCCGCTATCCCGCGCAGGCCGGTCAGCGAGTCGAGATGGCGTGGTCTGCGTTCGCTCGGTTCGTGGAGATGGGGCTCGCTCATCTGGGGGCGCTCAGCGGGGGCTGCCCCGAACTGCCCTGTGTCGCCGCGCGCGCCGGCGCGTTAACCCGCCGAAGCGGACGGAACGTCTCCCGGCTCGGGTCGATCCGCATGGCATAGGCGCGCAGGCCGATCTGCAGCCCGATCAGCATGTACATAAAGGGCTGGAAGGCGATGCCGACGAAGCTGCCGCCGACCATATAGACCAACTGCCCCTGTTGCAGCGCATTGGCCAGAGGCCCGATCCATCGCGCATCGGGCAGGCTCTCCTGCGGGCCACCCCGCTTGGTCCAGCGTGCGCGCACCCGCTCCATCTGCCACAGCCCCAGAAGGTGCAGCGTCAGCCAAAGGCCCAGGCCGGGATAGCCCTGCTCACCCAGCATCTCGAAGTAGGCCGAATGATAGGCGCGGCCCTTTTCCACGATATCGTTGGTTTCGAGCGCGGCGTTGTTCTTGCCGGCATAGTCGGTGTTGACGGTCTTGTAGCTCACCTCGTTCTGGCGATAGGCTTCGAACCCTCCGCCGAAGGGGTTGTGCTTGGCGAATTCCCACGTCCATTTCCACACCGCCACGCGGGTGGAGGCGGACTGATCCGATTGGTGATTTTCGATCGTGCTCATGCGATCGGTATAGCTCTTGGGCAGGAATGGCATCGCCACCACGGCCAGTACCCCCGCTGCCGCGAGATAGGTGAAGCGCCGCTTGGTGGTGCGCAGCACGAGCACGCCCAGCAACAGCACGCACAGCAGACCGGTGCGCGTCTGCGTGCCCACCGGGATCAGCAGGCAGGCAAAGCCGAGCCCCAGGGCATACAGCGTGACCAGCTTTCCCGGTTTGAAGATAGTGCCGTACCGCGCCAGCCAGTAGATCAGCGGCATGATCGCAACCGCCACCATCGACAGCGTGCTGCCTTCGTAAAGGCCGGTGTTATCGTTCACCAGCAGCTTCAGTTCGCCATAGCCGCCGCCGGAGGACAGCGTCTTGATCCCGCCGCCGATCACGATCACGCTGATGGACAGCACCATCACCAATGCCAGCGCCTCGATGCGCAGGCGCGTGCGCAGGGTGAGCGGCAGGAACATCGCGAAGACCAGTGCCTTCCACACCCAGCCCCACTTTTCCGCCGCTTCCACCGGAAAGTCGGCGGTGCGGGTGGTCAGCCCGCAATAGACCAGCAGCAGCAGGAGCAGGAACTGGCGGAACGAGAAGCGGATGCCCTGCTTGTTTTCGGCCACCATCCAGGCGCCGAACGCGCAGACGAACGCTATCAGCGAGATCGGGATATGGGCGAGGAAACCCCAGGTTACCTTCTGCGGCGCGACGATGTCGATATAGGTATAGGCCAGCACCAGCAGGAACGGCCGACGCATCCCGGCGCCCAGGAAAGCCAGCACGAAGGCGGTAAGGAACAGGTTAAGCACGGCGGCCCCGCTGGCGGCGCAACGTCCCGGGCAGGCGCGGCAAACGGCAGTGCGACAGGGGGGAGGGCGTCAGGGTCATGTCCGCGCGATGATCGTTGCCGGGACCGCGGGCTTAGCGGAACGGGGTTGACGGCGCGTTAAGGCTTGCGTGGCAGGAAAGGGGCATGACCCGCGTTCTGCATGTTCTCGACCACAGCCTGCCGCTGCACAGCGGCTACACCTTTCGCACGCGCGCGATCCTCAAGGCCCAGCAGGCGCAAGGGATCGAGGTGCGCGCGATCACCGGGCAGCGTCACCGCTTGCCGGATGGGCCGCTGGTGGCGGAAAACGGCGCGCCCGAACAGATCGACGGGCTGGAATTCCATCGCACGCCGGGGGAAGCCGAAGGCATCGTGGGGGTGCGCGAGTGGCGCGAGGTGGTCGCTCTGGCCAGCCGGATCGAAGCGGTGGCCCGCGCGTGGCGGCCGGACGTGCTGCACGCCCATTCGCCGGCGCTGTGCGGCCTTGCCGCCGTGCGCGCCGGGCGGCGGCTCGGCATTCCGGTGGTCTATGAAATCCGCGCGTTCTGGGAAGACGCCGCCGTGGGCAATGGCACCGGCCGCGAGAGTTCGCCCCGCTACTGGCTGACCCGTCAGCTCGAGAACCGCGTGGTTGCCGGCGCCGATGCGGTGGTGACGATCTGCCGCGGCCTGCTGGAGGATCTGGCGGCGCGGGGCGTTGCGGGCGATCGCCTGTCCATCATGCCCAACGGCGTGGATCTGACCATGTTCGGGCAGGCACAGCCGCGCGATCCGGCGCTGGCCGAAGCGCTGGGGCTGGGCGACGGGCCGGTGATCGGCTTTCTCGGCAGCTTCTATCCCTATGAAGGGCTGGACGATCTGATTGCGGCCATGCCGGCGATCGTGGCGGGGGTGCCGGGCGCCAGGCTGCTGCTGGTCGGCGGCGGCCCGGCGGGCGATGCCCTGCGCGCGCAGGCCGAAGCCTCGCCGGCGGTGGACGCGGTCCGCTTCGTCGGCCGCGTGCCGCACGCCGAGGTCGACCGCTATTACGCGCTGGCCGATGTGGTGTGCTATCCGCGCAAGGCGATGCGGCTGACGGACCTTGTCACGCCGCTCAAGCCGCTGGAAGCGATGGCGCAAGGCAAACTGGTTGCCGCGAGCGACGTGGGCGGGCACAGGGAACTGATCGAGGACGGGGTGACCGGCACGCTGTTTCCCGCCGACGATCCCGCCGGACTGGCGAAGGCAATGATCGCGCTGTTGGGCGACCGGAGCGCATGGCCGGAACGGCGCGCGGTGGCGCGGCGGTTCGTCGAGCGCGAGCACGACTGGGCCGGCAATGTTCGTCGTTATCAAGCTGTTTACCAAAAGGTGATAGCCGGGAAAGGTACAATTGCGGGTGTCGCCGCCTGACGGCGTGGGGCACTTGCCAGGTTTGAACGGATCGATACGCACGTGACCATTCCGCAGGGCAAGCAGGCGAAACGCAAGCAGGCCGCCTCGATTTCGGCGCACCGCCTGTTCCCGGTGGTGATGATGGTGTGGTTCGCCGCCTTGCTGGGGCTGACGAGCTTCGTCGTGCCGCCCCGGATGCTGGCGAGCCTGGTCGTGGCGAGCGGACTGCCCAAGGTCCTGCCGGCCGCAGCGCCGCCGCTGGGTTTCACCGCCCGCGTGCTGGTGGCTTTCGCGCTGGCCGTGGTCGGCGGGCTGATCGGCCTTGTCATCGCCGCGCGGTTGCGCAGGGGCAAGGCGGTCAAGCTCGACATGCCGGCGACGCCCGATCGCGACGAGGCGATGGAATCCGGAGCGCCCGCCGTGGCGGTATCCCAACGTGCCGTGAAAATCCGCTCGCGCGACGCGCACCCCGATGCCCCGCCGCGCCGGCCGCTGGTGCTGAGCGAGGAATTGGCGACGGTGCCGGCGCTCGAGGACCCGGAGCCGGGTGGCGAGCTTGAACAGCCCGTGATCGCGGAAGATTGGGGCGCGGAGGTGCCCGTCGATGGTGCGGACTTGTCCCGAACGGCGCTTGAAGCGGCGGATCCGGACGAAACGGCCGGGCAAGACGACGTGCTTGCGGACGAAGTTGGCGCTCCCGCGCGCCTTGCCGCGCCGATGATCGACGACGGACCGTTTGCGCCGCCGCTGCTTGCGCTGCCTGCCGCGCTGGCGGACGAGCCATCGGCCGATGCGGACCTTGATCTGGCAGGGCTAGAGGCTCCGCCCGGCGAAGATGATGCGCGGCTACCGCTGGCCTCCGACACGCAACGTCCCTTTGTGCAGCCCTATCCGACGTTGCCCGCGCCCGGCATTTTCAACGATGCGGCGGAAGCACGCGCGGATGCGCCCGCGATGGATGCCGCGCCGCTGGAATCGCTGGGTCTCGTGCAGCTCATCGAGCGGCTGGCGATGGCGATCGCGGTCCGGCGCGACGAACTGGCGCGACACGCGGAACAGGATCCCCGGGCCGAGGCGGAAGTCGACGCCACGCCGCCGCCTGGTACAGCCACGCACGCCGCGGACGCGGCCGAACAGGGCGTGGAGGACGCGGAAGCAGGTGGGGAGGCGGATGCGTCGCCTTTCCTGGCGATCGTGCCCGGCGAGGCACCGTTGCCCGAACACCGCTATCCCTCGCTGGTCGATATGCCGTCCCCCGCGCCGCGCCGCCATGACGACGCGCCGGTGGATCCGCCGTTTGCCCGCCCCGATACGCCGTTGGCCAGCCGTGGACGGGCCATGCCATCGTCTGTGACGGAACCCGCGCCGCCGGCCTTCGCGCCGCCCGCCGGGGCCGTTCCCGCGTTCAGCGATCCCGAAGAGGCCGACCGCGCCTTGCGCGCGGCCCTCGCCACGCTCCAGAGAATGACCGCCAAGGGCTAACCACGTCCGCAATCGGTCCTGAATGTAGCCATTTTCGACGGAATCCTGCCCGTTTTGAAGGGTGCAACCGTATTTCCCGCGCGGATCGGCGCGGGAAATGACGCTCGCGGTTGCAAAATAACTTTCCTGCAGTCATGGGGGATATTCGCGCAACTTTCGTCGCCAAGGGGGGCGGCGCGATTCGTGCGATATTTCCAATTCTGGATGTAGGGACGACCTTCGATATGGGATTTCCGCCGGTTCAGGGCCTGTACGATCCGCGTAATGAGCATGACGCCTGTGGTGTGGGCTTTGTTGCCCATATCAAAGGGGCGAAAAGCCACGCGATTATCGAGCAGGCGCTGGAAATTCTGCGAAATCTCGACCATCGCGGCGCGGTGGGCGCCGACCCGTTGCTGGGCGATGGCGCCGGCATCCTGATCCAGTTGCCCGATCAGCTTTTCCGCAAGTGGGCGGCTGCGCAGGGCAAGGAACTGCCCGCGCAGGGCGATTACGCCGTGGCGATGTGCTTCCTGCCGCAGGACGAACCTTCGCGGAACTTCGTGACCGAGTTCTTCGAGAAGTTCATCGCCAAGGAAGGCCAGGAACTGATCGGCTGGCGCGACGTGCCCGTCACGCTCGACGGCCTCGGCAAGACCGTGATCGAATCGATGCCGGTGGTGCGCCAGTGCTTCATCAAGCGCGGCGAGGGCACGCCCGACCAGGACGCGTTCGAGCGCAAGCTGCTGGCGATCCGCAAGCAGACGCAGAACCCGCTTGCCGCCATGGCCGAAAAGCACGGGCTTCCGGGCGTGACGCAACTCTACATGCCGAGCTTTTCGACGCGCACGATCGTCTACAAGGGGCTGCTGCTGGCGAACCAGGTTGGCTCGTTCTATGACGACCTGCGCGATCCGGACTGCGTCTCCGCGCTGGGCCTTGTCCACCAGCGCTTCTCGACCAACACCTTCCCGAGCTGGAAGCTGGCGCATCCCTTCCGCTTCATCGCCCACAATGGCGAGATCAACACGGTTCGCGGCAACGTGAACTGGATGAATGCGCGCCGCCGCACGATGGAATCCGAGCTGCTGGGGCCGGATCTAGACAAGATGTGGCCGCTGATCCCGCACGGGCAGTCCGATACCGCGAGCCTCGACAACGCGCTCGAACTGCTGCTGGCGGGCGGATACAGCCTGGCGCACGCGGTGATGATGCTGGTGCCCGAGGCCTGGGCGGGCAATCCGCTGATGGATTCCAAGCGCCGCGCCTTCTACGAATACCACGCCGCGCTGATGGAGCCGTGGGACGGCCCGGCCGCCGTTGCCTTTACCGACGGTCGCCAGATCGGCGCGACGCTCGACCGCAACGGGCTGCGCCCCGCGCGGTTCTCGATCACCCGCGACGACCTGATCTGCATGGCTTCGGAAAGCGGCGTGCTGCCGTTCCGCGAGGAAGACATCGTGCGCAAGTGGCGGCTCCAGCCCGGCCGCATGTTGTTGATCGACCTGGAAAAGGGCGCGATCATCGAGGACGAGCAGATCAAGGCCGAACTCGCCGGGGCGGAGCCTTACGAGGACTGGCTGGAATCGGCGCAGTACAAGCTCAAGGAGCTTGAAGTGGTCGAACCCGAACTGGCGGCGCTGCCGGTCGAGACGACCAGCCTGCTCGATCGCCAGCAGGCGTTCGGCTACACGCAGGAGGACGTGACCAAGTTCCTCGAACCGATGGCCGTCTATGGCGACGACCCGATCGGTTCGATGGGCACGGACACGCCGATCGCCGTGCTGTCCAGCCGCTCACGGCTGCTCTACGACTATTTCAAGCAGAACTTCGCGCAGGTCACCAACCCGCCGATCGATCCGATCCGCGAGGAACTGGTGATGAGCCTGGTTTCGATGATCGGCCCGCGCCCGAACCTGCTGGGCCGCGACGCTGGCAGCCACAAGCGGCTCGAAGTCGACCAGCCGATCCTGACCAACGACGATATCGCCAAGATCCGCTCGGTCGAGGCCGCGCTCGACGGCGCGTTCCGCACCGCCACGATCGACACCACCTGGGATGCCGCTGCCGGTGCGCAGGGGCTGGAACTGGCGATCAAGGAAATGTGCTGGGCGGCGACCGAAGCCGTGCTGGCGGACAAGAACATCCTGATCCTGTCCGATCGCGCCCAGTGCGACAGCCGCATCCCGATGCCGGCGCTGCTCGCCACGGCGGCGGTGCACCACCACCTCGTCCGGCAGGGCCTGCGTATGCAGACCGGGCTTGTCGTCGAAACCGGCGAAGCGCGCGAAGTCCACCACTTCTGCGTGCTGGCGGGTTATGGCGCGGAAGCGATCAACCCGTACCTGGCGTTCGAGACGCTGGAAGCGATCCGGGTGGACAAGGAGCTGCCGCTCACCACCAAGGACGTGCAGAAGAACTACATCAAGGCGATCGGCAAGGGCATCCTCAAGGTCATGTCCAAGATGGGCATCTCGACCTATCAGTCCTATTGCGGCGCGCAGATCTTCGACGCGGTGGGCCTCAGCTCCGCCTTCGTGGACAAGTACTTCACCGGCACCGCCACGACGATCGAGGGCGTGGGCATCGAGCAGATCGCCGAGGAAACCGTGCGGCGCCACGCGGCGGCCTATGGCGACAACCCGATCTACCGCAAGATGCTGGACGTCGGCGGCATGTACCAGCTGCGCCTGCGCGGCGAGGAACACGCCTGGACGGCCTCGAACATCGCCAATCTGCAGCACGCGGTGCGCGGCAACATTCCGGACAAGTACAAGGAATTCGCCCAGTCGATCAACGACCAGTCCGAACGGATGCTGACGATCCGCGGGCTGATGGATCTGAAGAAGGCCGACGAGTCCATCGACATTGCCGAGGTCGAGCCGGCGAGCGAGATCGTCAAGCGCTTCGCCACCGGCGCGATGAGCTATGGCTCGATCAGCTGGGAAGCGCACACCACGCTGGCCGTGGCGATGAACCGCATCGGCGGCAAGTCGAACACCGGCGAAGGCGGCGAGGATCCGGCGCGCTTCAAGCCGCTGGCCAACGGCGATTCGATGCGTTCGGCGATCAAGCAGGTCGCGTCGGGCCGCTTCGGCGTGACGGCGGAATACCTCGTCAATGCCGACGACATCCAGATCAAGATGGCGCAGGGCGCGAAGCCCGGCGAAGGCGGCCAGCTGCCCGGCGACAAGGTGGACAAGACCATCGGCAAGACGCGGCACTCCACGCCGGGCGTCGGCCTGATCTCGCCGCCGCCGCACCACGACATCTATTCGATCGAGGATCTCGCCCAGCTGATCCACGATCTCAAGAACGCCAACCAGCGCGCGCGCATTTCGGTCAAGCTCGTGTCCGAAGTGGGCGTGGGCACCGTGGCGGCGGGCGTTTCCAAGGCACGCGCGGATCACGTGACGATCTCGGGCTACGAAGGCGGCACCGGCGCATCGCCGCTGACCTCGCTGACCCACGCCGGGTCGCCGTGGGAAATCGGGCTGGCTGAAACGCAACAGACGCTGCTGCTCAACAACCTGCGTTCGCGCATCTGCGTGCAGGCGGACGGCGGCATCCGTACCGGACGCGACGTGGCCATCGCCGCGCTGCTGGGGGCCGACGAGTTCGGCTTCGCCACCGCGCCGCTGATCGCGGCCGGCTGCATCATGATGCGCAAGTGCCACCTCAACACCTGCCCGGTCGGCGTGGCCACGCAGGACCCGGTGCTGCGCGCGCGCTTCACCGGCCAGCCGGAACACGTGATCAACTACTTCTTCTTCGTCGCGGAAGAACTGCGCGCGATCATGGCCGAGATGGGCTTCCGCACCGTCGCGGAAATGGTCGGCCGGGTCGACCGGCTTGATACGAAGAAGGCGGTGGCGCACTGGAAGGCGCAGGGCGTCGACCTGTCGAAACTGCTGCACCAGGTCGATCCGGTGCCCGGCACCACGCTCAACTGGAGCGGCACGCAGGACCACGGTCTCGAGGCCGCGCTCGACAACGATCTGATCGCCGCCAGCGCGCCCGCGCTGGACACGGGCGAGCCGGTCCGGCTCGAACGCAAGGTGATCAACGTCAACCGCACGGTGGGCGCGATGCTGTCGGGCGAAGTGGCGCGGAAGTATGGCCACAAGGGGCTGCCGGACAACACGATCCAGGTCAGCTTCACGGGCGTTGCCGGCCAGTCCTTCGGCGCGTTCCTGGCCCACGGCGTCACGCTCGATCTGGTGGGCGATGCCAACGACTACGTGGGCAAGGGCCTTTCGGGCGGCCGCGTGATCGTGCGTCAGCCCGCGCATGTCGATCGCGAGCCGACCGAGAACATCATCGTCGGCAACACCGTGCTTTATGGCGCGATCGCGGGCGAGGCCTACTTCAACGGCGTCGCCGGCGAACGCTTCGCCGTGCGCAATTCGGGCGCGATCGCGGTTGTCGAGGGCACCGGGGACCATGGCTGCGAATACATGACCGGTGGCGTGGTGGCCGTGCTTGGCCGGACCGGCCGGAATTTCGCGGCGGGCATGTCGGGCGGCATCGCCTATGTCTATGATCCGGATGGCCAGTTCGAAAAGCTGTGCAACCCGGCGATGGTGGACCTGATCCCCGTTTCAGCCGACCGCGACGAGGATGACGGAGCCGGTCGTCCGCAGCAGCGCGGGCATGACGTCTATGACTACGGCATGGGCGACATGCTCCGCCACGATGCGGAACGCCTGAAGGTGCTGGTCGAACGCCACCACCTCTACACGGGCAGCAAGCGGGCGCGCGCGATTCTCGACAACTGGGCCGACGAGGTGAAGCGCTTCGTCAAGGTGATGCCGCGCGACTATGCGCGCGCGCTCCGCCAGATGGAGGCCGAGCGCCTCGCCGCCGCCAACGTCGCGGCCGAATAAGAACAGGGATCAGGGAAACATCATGGGCAAGGCAACCGGCTTTCTCGAGGTCGACCGCAAGGACCGTACCTACGATTCCCCCGCGGAACGGCTGAAGCACTATCGCGAATTCGTGATCCCGCACGATGCGGCGGGGCTGCAGGGGCAGGCTTCGCGCTGCATGAACTGCGGCATTCCGTATTGTCACAACGGCTGTCCGGTGAACAACCAGATCCCGGACTGGAACCACCTGGTCTACGAGAACGACTGGCGCGAGGCGCTCGATAACCTCCATTCCACCAACAACTTCCCGGAATTCACCGGCCGCATCTGCCCCGCCCCGTGCGAGGCGGCCTGCACGCTGAACATCGTGGACCAGCCGGTGACGATCAAATCGATCGAATGCGCGATCGTCGACAAGGGCTGGAAGGAAGGCTGGATCGAGCCGCAGGTGCCCGCGAAGAAGACGGGCAAGTCGGTCGCCGTCGTCGGCTCCGGCCCGGCTGGCCTCGCCTGCGCGCAGCAGCTGGCCCGCGCCGGCCATTCGGTGACGGTGTTCGAGAAATCGGACCGCGTCGGCGGCTTGCTCCGCTACGGCATTCCGGACTTCAAGCTGGAAAAGCACGTCATCAACCGCCGCATGGTGCAGATGGAGGCCGAAGGCGTCCAGTTCCGCACTTCCGTCGAAGTGGGCGTGACCGTTTCGGTCGCCTCGCTGAAGGAAAACTTCGACGCGATCGTGATGGCGGGCGGCGCGGAAGACCCGCGCCCGCTCGACATTCCGGGCTTCGAACTGCCCGGCGTGCGCTTCGCCATGGAATTCCTGACGCAGCAGAACAAGCGCAACGCGGGCGATGATGAAATCCGCGCCGCGCCGCGCGGTTCGTTGCTGGCCACCGGCAAGCACGTGGTGGTGATCGGCGGCGGCGATACCGGTTCGGACTGCGTCGGCACGTCGAACCGCCAGGGCGCACTGTCGGTCACGCAGCTGGAAATCATGCCCCGGCCGCCCGAAAGGGAAGAGAAGGCGCTGAGCTGGCCCAACTGGCCGCTCAAGTTGCGCACCTCGTCCAGCCACGAGGAAGGCTGCGAGCGCGAATTCGCGGTGCTGACCAAGCGGGCGGTGGGCGAAAACGACGTGACCGGGCTGGAATGCGTCCGCGTCGAATGGGTGAACGGCAAGATGCAGGAAGTGCCGGGCAGCGAATTCACGCTGAAGGCGGACCTGATCCTGCTGGCGATGGGCTTCCTCGGCCCGCGCAAGCAGGGCTTGCTGGAACAGGCCGGCGTCGAACTGGACGCGCGCGGCAACGTCAAGGGCAACGTGGTCGACTACAAGACCAGCGTCGAGAACGTGTTCGCCTGCGGCGACATGCGGCGCGGGCAGAGCCTCGTCGTCTGGGCGATCCGCGAAGGCCGCCAGTGCGCGCGTTCGGTGGACGAAGCGCTGATGGGGGTTTCCGAACTGCCGCGCTGATCGGGCCGGTTCTCCGAAACAGGACAGGAAGGGCGCTCCGTGCGGGGCGCCCTTTTCCGTTTCGGCCTCGTCATTGCGAGGGGCGAAGCCCCGCGGCAATCCAGGGGAAGGCCAGAGCAGCATGTGGGGCTCTGGATTGCTTCGCGTACCGCTCGCAATGACGATTCAAGATAACGCTGGCATGTCCCCGGGCGCGCCGCGTCAGCGGAAGGCGCAGGACAGGCCGGCCCACAGGTCGGTCACGCGCGCGCGGGCGCTGGTGCCGCTTACGATGCCGCTGATCGCGCCCACGGTGAACTCGTGGCCCAGTGTGGTGCGTTCCAGCCGGAAGCCGCGCTTTTTGCGCAGCTCGGCGAGGGTGGTGCCGATGCGGATGCCGTCGGTCGTGCCGATGGTTGTGTTCCGGCCGCTCAGCACCCAGCCGCCGAACCGGTCATGCTGGAACAGCAGGCTCACGCCATCCTGCCACTGCGCGAAATCAACAGGCCCGACGCCGCATTCGCCGTACGTGCTGGTCCGTGGGGCCGGGCGGAAGCGCAGCGCTTCCAGCACCCGCGCGCGGGGTATGCCGAAGGAGAGGACGATCGGCGCGGCCCCGGCGCGGCGCACCTGCAGCCCGTTCCGGGCAAGGCGCAGGCTGGCCGCCACCTGTGGCGCGGCGGCTGCCAGCCGCGTCGATTCGCTCAGGCGCATCTGGCCCGACAGCATCCTGTAGACGGTCACCGCCCAGCGGCTGCCATCGGCGAGCGTCAGCTCGATGCGGTAGTTCATGCCGGCAACGACTTGCTGGCTGGCCGAATCGACGCTTCTGACCGTGCCCCCGCCCGGCAATTGCGATGCCGCGAAATCGGCGGCCTGGCGTACCTGCGGATCGTTGACGCCGGCGGGCGCCCAGCCGCCCGGGATCCCTGCTCCCGGCGGGGGCACCTGTGCGGCGGCAGGCGCCAGCGCGGCCGCGCAGAGCGCCCCGTACAGCGCTCCGTACAGCGCCAACGACAGTGTCTTGGTCATGATTCAGGCTCCCTCCCGCATCGCGCGGACGGGAAGAGTGACCGGCCGCCGGGGATGCGGCAACCGGATTTGCGTCTGCTTCGGAGGCGATTGCGCGCCCACGTCGGCGGCTCAGGGCTGCCAGTCGATCGCACCCCGGCCGTGTTGTTCGAGAAAGGCGTTGGCCTGGCTGAAATGGCGGCATCCGAAGAAGCCGGCATGGGCGGACAGCGGGCTGGGGTGGGGCGCTTTGAGGACGAGGTGCGGTCCATTGGCCAGGCCCGGCACGCGCGCGGCCTTCTTCTGCGCATGGCTGCCCCACAGCAGAAACACGGTGGGCACGTCACGCTGCGCGACGGCGGCCACCGCCGCGTCGGTGAAATCCTCCCAGCCTTTGCCGGCGTGCGATCCGGCCTGCCCGGCCTCTACCGTCAGCGCGTTGTTCAGCAGCAGCACGCCCTGCCGCGCCCAGTTTTCGAGATTGCCGTGGGAAGGTCGTGGCAGGCCGAGATCGGCTTCCAGTTCCTTGTAGATGTTCACCAGCGATGGCGGCGGCTTGACGCCCTGCGGCACCGAGAACGACAGGCCGTGCGCCTGGCCGGGGCCGTGGTAGGGGTCCTGCCCCAGAATCACGACCTTCACCGCGTCCAGCGGGGTCAGTTCCAGCGCCCGCAGCCGGGATCCGCGTGGCGGAAAGATCGTCTTTCCGGCCGCCTCTTCGGCGTTGAGGAAGCCGCCCAGCGCCCGCAGCGGGCGGGTGGCGAGAACAGGGGCCAGCGCCGGCTGCCAGCTTTCGGGAAGGGGAGTTGCCATAGGAAAGGCGTTCCTACCGCAACTCGAAACGGGCGCACAAGCCTGCCGGGCGCCAAAGCCAAGGTTGCCGTTTCCCGGCATTCCCAAGGTTGCCGTTTCCCGGCATTCATCGTAGGCGGGGTCCATGGCCGTCTACCTGCATGAAGAAGATTTGCCCGAAGGCGCGCTGGCGCCGGGCATCGTCGCCGTCGATACCGAAACGATGGGGCTGATCACCCCGCGCGATCGGCTGTGCGTGGTCCAGATTTCCGACGGACGGGGCGATGAGCACCTTGTCCGCTTCCAGGTGGACAGTGCCTACGCCGCGCCGAACCTGAAGGCGGTGCTGGCCGATCCCGCGCGGCTGAAGCTGTTTCACTTCGCGCGGTTCGATCTGGCCGCGATCGAACACTATCTGGGCATTACCGCCGCGCCGGTGTTCTGCACCAAGATCGCGTCCAAGCTGGTTCGGACCTATACCGACCGTCACGGCCTGAAGGATCTGGTGCGCGAACTGCTGGGCAAGGAGATTTCCAAGCAGCAGCAGTCGAGCGACTGGGGCGGGGCGGTCCTGTCCGACGCGCAGCAGGAATATGCCGCGTCCGACGTGCGCCACCTCCACGCCATGCACACCATTCTGGTTGAACGGCTGGCGCGGGAGAAGCGGACCGAGATGGCGCAGGCCTGTTTCGACTTCCTGCCCGTGCGGGCGCGCCTCGATCTGGCCGGCTGGGCCGAGCGGGACATCTTCAGTCACGAATGAGGCTGCGGGGATGACCGTCCAAGCCGAGAAGATCCGCTCGCGCCGCCAGCATTTCGCGGCGCCGGGCGGCTTTCATGACCGTCTGGTGCGGTTCCTGGCGGTGGCGCTGCCGGCCGCGATCGGCGTGCTGGCGGCGGTGATGGTGCTGACCCCGCTTTCCCCGCGCGGCGAGATCAGCTTCCTGCTCGATCGCAACAAGGTTTCCATCCTGGAAGATCGTCTGCGTGCCGCCAGCGCGATGTATCGCGGCCTGGACGACGACGGGCGCACGTTCTCGATCACCGCCGGGTCCGCTGTCCAGCATTCGGCGCGGGTTCCCGTGGTGATGATGAACGACCTGACCGCGCGGATGCTGATGGACGACGGGCCGGCGATCCTTTCGGCCAACGCCGGCAATTACGACTTCAGCCGCGAACAGGTGGATGTGGCCGGGCCGGTCAATTTCCAGACGTCGGACGGCTATCGCATGACCGCGAACAACGTGGTGTTCGATGTGCGGGGCAAGAACCTGCACAGCAAGGGGCCGGCGGAAGGCCGCATTCCGGCTGGCACTTTCTCGGCCGACAGGATATTCGCCGACCTCTCCGCGCATACCGTCACGCTGGACGGCCATGCACGTCTTCACATGGAACCGGGCAAGATGCGCAAGCCATGACTGCACCTCGGCAAATGACGTCCCTTCGCGAAACGATTCGTTCCGCCCGGCCTTTCCGGGCGTTCCTGCTGGGCTTTGCCGGGGCCGGCGCCGTCGTCGCGGCCCTTTCCGCGCACGCGGCTTCGCGGGTCAACAGCGATGCGCCGGTCAACTTCGCGGCGGACCGCATCGAACTGCAGGACAAGCAGAACCGCGTGATCCTGACAGGGAACGTCGACATCACGCAAGACGACATGCGGATGCGCTCGGCCCGCACGGTCATGGCCTATACGAATACCGGCGGCGACACCGAGATCCAGCGGATCGACGCGACCGGCGGCGTGGTGGTCACGCAGCGCGACGAAACCGCGCGCGGCGACGTGGCGGTCTATGACGTGAACCGCCGCCTGATCACGATGGTCGGCAATGTGGCGCTGCGGCGCGGCACCGACACGCTGAACGGCGGCCGGCTGGTGATCGACCTCGATAGCGGCCTGTCCAGCGTGGATGGCCGTTCGGGCGGTTCCTCCGTTCCCGGCGTCAACGGTGCCGGGAACGGCGGCGGGCGTATTTCGGGCACGTTCAAGGTGCCCAAGCGCAACGACAGCAAGCCGTAGGGCGTCTCCCCGCCGGTTATTCGGGCGGAAGCGGCATTCCCTCGAACCGCGCGATGGCGTGCCGGACGACCTTGTCGAGCGCTTCCTTCGAGAAGAAGCCGCCGGGAATCAGGCAGCGTTCGATAAGCACGCGCCGGAACGCGGCGAAGGTTTCCGGATCGGGCGGTATCGGGTTCTGCCAGAAGGCATCCAGCCCGCCCTGCGCGGTGAGGTCCGAGATGTCATAGACCGCGTGGCCCAGCGCGACGACGGGGACGCCCATCGCCAGCGCGAACGTGCCGCTGGTGCTGTTGATGGTGACCATGCCGCGCGCGTCGCGTGCAACGGCCACGATGTCTCCGGCGGCCAGGTAGTCGATCCGCGCGGCCACGCCATAGCGTTCGCCCAGATCGCGCGCCGCCTGCTCCCAATCGCGCACGCCGTTGTCGAGCGGATGCTCCTTGATGACCAGACGCGTGTCGGCCGGGGCGTGCCGGGCGAACGAGGCGATGATCAGGTTCAGCGCTTCCGCAATGCCCGCGAAAGGCGAATGCAGCCGGATTTGCGCGTCCGAATCGAGCTGGAGCGGGAACAGGAAATAGGGCTCTGGCGACGCTTCCATGCGCGCGAACAGCTGGGCGGCCTGCGCCTCGCGCAGCTTGCGCGCGCGCAGCTTGCGCAGCCAGCCCATGCCTTCCACCAGCGGCGGCCAGGGGCGATGGTTGTTCCAGTTGGAATAGTGCCAGCGCGTGAACACGTCTGCGACGTTGTACAGCAAGCCTTCCAGCGCGCGGCGGCGGAACGAGGAGGGCACCTGGCTGTGCTGCGGCACCGGCGGCAGCGCGGCGGCAGTATCGCGATACCACTGCGGATCGCGCGGGAGCGACGAATGGCCATTGACCCCGCCCAGTTCCAGCGTGACCCAGTCGGGCCGGATATAGCCTTCCTCGAAAACGTGGACCGGCACGTCCAGCGCCCGGCAGACCTGCGTTGCGGCCATGTGATGATCGCGGCAATCGCCGAACAGCACCACGTCGGTGATTTGCCGGTCGCGCAGCATCTGCTCCAGCGCGGCGGGCCAGTCCTGCAGGGTGCCGCGATAGTCGATGCCGCCGGGCAGGCGCCAGAACGCCCGGTCGCCGCCGTTGAAATTGACCTTGTAAACCGTGTGCCCGGCGCGGATCAGCCCTTGTCCCAGATGGCGGAACAGCGGCCCCATCAGCCCTTGCAGCAACAGCACCCGGCGCCGTTCCCCGGTACGCACTATTTCATCGGGCATCGGCAAGTGTTCCGGAACCTCATCCAGACGTCCCTAGGGCGAAGCGCACGAAGCGTCGATGAGCCATGTTCAGGTTTCCACCAATCAATTTCATCCACTTGCGCACGAGCCGCCCATGACATTGCCTTCGGGGATGGCTAAGGCATTCACGCAGCGGCCACCCTGCCCGCGCGGATGTTCTATCGAGGGGCTGTGACAGGCACGTTTCTGCTGTTTTCGGGGCTTGTCGCCGCGTCGTTGGTGCTGGACGGGCTGGTTCGCCCCCGGCGGGGCGGCGATGCGCGTTGGCCTTTGCGCAGCGCGGCCGGCATGGTGCTGCACATGCTGCTGGTCGCCAGCGACTTCGGGTTGTTCCTTGGCATCTGCGGCAATCCGCTGGCCTCGGCGATCCTGACGCTGGCGCTGGTGGCGCTGTTCACGGTTGTTTCCAACGCCAAGCACACCATGCTGGGCGAACCACTGGTGTTTACCGACCTCGTGCTTGTCGGCGCGGTGTTGCGCCATCCGCAGTTCTATCTGTCGGCGTTGAGCCCGGTGCAAAAGGGTGCGCTGATCGCCAGCGGACCGGTGCTGCTGGCGCTGTTCGCGTGGCTATTCGTCGGCGACATCGGTGCCCATCTGGCCGGCGCGGTGCTACTGGCGGGCAGTCTGGTGCTGTTGCGGTGGGTCATGGCGATTCCGCCATGGCGCGATCTTGCATCGGCGCCCGATCTGGACGGGGACGTGTGCCGCCATGGCTTGCTGGCGACTCTGCTGCTTTATTGGCTGCGCTGGCGCGCGACGGCCAATCCCGCGCCGCGTGCGCACCCCGAGGTGGCGATTGGAAGGACGGCAGCCGAACCTCCGCTGGCGGTGATCGTGCAATGCGAATCCTTCGCCGATCCCGTGGAGCTGTTCGGCGATCCGGCGCTGGAATTGCCGGGTCTGGCCCGCGCTCGTTCGGTCGCCTGGCAATGGGGCGATCTCAACGTCAGCGGGTTCGGCGCCTATACCATGCGCACCGAATATGGCCTGATCTTTGGGCGGGACGAGGAGGAACTGGGCTTTCGCCGGTTCGATCCGTTCCTGACCGCGGTGGGCGAAGCCTCGCACGCCTTGCCGGCCCGCCTGGCCGGGCGCGGCTGGCGGAGTCTGTTTCTGCACCCGCACGATCTGCGCTTCTACAACCGGCAACGCATCATGCCCGCCGCCGGGTTCGCGGAGATGGTGGGTGAGGAACATTTCGCGCCGCCCTCGGCAGGAGAGGGGCGCTACGTAACCGACGCGGCCATGGCTGGAACGATTGGCGATCTGGCACGAAAGGCCACGGAAGCAACGGTGCTTTACGCCGTGACGATCGAGAATCATGGCCCCTGGGCACCCGAGGATGGATCGGGGCCGCGCGATCTCGTTTCCTCCTATCTGCGCCTTGTGCGTAACAGCGATGCGATGCTGGCGACATTGCTCGAAGCGCTGGCTGACCTTGGCCGGCCTTCGGTCCTCGTCTTCTTCGGCGATCACCGCCCGAGCATCCCCGGTGTCACCACGCCGGGGCCGGTGCGCCACACGCCGTATGTTGTCGTCCGCCTCGATGCCTTCGGCGCGGTGGTGAAGGGGGAGCGGCGGCGCGTGGATCTGACCCCGGCGCAGCTCCATCACGCGGTCCACGATCTTCTGGCTACACTCCCGGCGGCGTAAGCGCGCGCAGCAACCGATCGCGCAGGAAGCGCGGCAGGATCGCCGAGATGAGCCGGAGCAGCCCAAACGGCCAGGGCAGCACGGCATGGGGCTTTCGGCGCGCTGCCGCTCTCGCGATCAGCGCGGCGACTCTGTCAGGCTTCAAAATCAGCGGCTTGGGGCCAGGAACCCGCCGGGCTGCTGCCGTATCGATGAAGCCGGGGGATACGAGCGTCACGGATACGCCGTAAGGCCGCACACCGATGCGCAGCGCGTCGGTGAAGCGGGCCAGACCCGCCTTCGATCCGGCATAGGCGGCGGCGAAAGGCAGTGCGTGATCGGCGGCGGCCGAACCGATCACGACGATCGCGCCGTGCCCGCGCGCGGCCATCGCTTGGGCGCAACGGGCGGCCATGGCCGCTTGCGCCACGAAATTGACCTGCCCCAGACGCGCGACCTGCGCGGCGTCCTCCACCAACGCGCCCGCCGCCCGGATATCGCCGCATCCCGCGGCGAACAAGGCAAGGCCGAACGGCTCGTCGGCCTCTTCGCGCGACAGGGCTTCCAGCGCGCCATCGGTATCGGATAGGTCCAGGGATCGGGTATCCACCGCGCCCGCGCCAAGCTCCAGGCAAGCTGCGGCGACGGCGTCGAGCCGGCCACTGTCGCGCCCCCACAGCGAGAGCCGGGCGCCCGCGCGGGCATAATGCCGCGCGAGGGCGCCACCCAGTTCGCCCGATGCGCCTACGACAAGAACCCGGCCTGTCTGGGGGGCAGGAACAAAACTGCCATCAAACCGTATAGGGCTGGCCATATAGGGGTGTAATCCTGAGTCCTAACCAAGGGCGAACCCGTGGATTTATGCAATTTCTACTGCACTGCACACGCGCCAATACCGCATTTTCAGTGGGATGGCGGTTTGGGCATCCTGTCGTCCGGAGGGGTGCATTCGCCTATTTTGGGGACTTTAGACTCTTGACACTTGGAGGCCTGTCCTGTCCAGAGTCAAGGTTATGACAGCCCGGAGTTCGCATCTGCAACCGATCAGATTGTTTCGGAACGCGTGGCTTGAAAAGCTGACCGTGGTTTCCCCCGTCGCTTTCGGCGTGATCTGGGGGATGTTTCTCCCCTTCCTGGTTTGGATGGGCTGGGGCACTGTCAGCGTGGCTGCCGCGTTCAGCCTGGTCGTGGGCGGGCTGTGGCTGTGGACGCTGTTCGAATATGCCATGCATCGCTTCCTGTTCCACCTGCAGCTGAAGTGGAAGCCGCTGCAGGCTTTCACCTTCATCATGCACGGCAATCATCACGCGAGCCCCAATGACCGGTTGCGCAACATGATGCCACCGATCGTGAGCGTGCCGATCGCCGCGGCGGTGTGGTATGCCTGCGTCTCGATGGTCGGACCGGGTGGGGACTGGCTGTTCCTGGGCTTCATCTCGGGCTACGTGGTTTACGATTTCACCCATTTCGCGTGCCATCAGTGGCCGATGCGTGGGCGCATGGCACGGGCGATCAAGCAGCACCACATGCGCCACCACCACATCAGCGAACATGGCAACTACGCGATCACCACGCCGCTGTGGGACCGCCTGTTCGGAACCGCGATCACCTCGACCAAGACGGGGAATTGACGCTCAGGTGGGCGGCCGAGAAAGGCCGCTGATCGCCTGTTCGACAATATCCATATGCTCGCTCCACAGCGGCTTGTGCCATTGCCCAAGCCGTGCCTTCTGCGCGGCGTGGGCCGGGCCGGCGCGAGCGTGGTCAAGGATCATTGCCTTCCAGCCGGGGCCGTCGAGCGGATCGAGGTAGTCGGGCGTGTTTCCGCCCACTTCGCGTAAGGCGGGAAGATCGCTGCAGATCGCCGGCACGCCCAGCGACAGCGCTTCGGCAACGGGCATCCCGAATCCTTCGGCGAACGAGGGCATGAGCAGCGCGCGGGCGCTTGCCAGCAGCGCGGCCATCCGCTGGTCGGAGCAGCCGTTGATTTCCTCGACATGGCCCTTCAGCGCTGGGCAGCGCTCCAGCAGGTCCACCACCTGTTCGTTTTCCCAGCCGCGGCGGCCGATGATCACCAGGCGCGGCACGTCCGGCGCCGGCATCGTTTCCGCCAGGTGGCGCCACAGGTGCAGCAGCAGCAGGTGATTCTTGCGCGGCTCGATCGTGCCGAGGCACACAAACGCGGGCCGCTCCGCCGAGGTCGCTGGAGCGGCTGGGGCGGTAAGGTCTTCGGTGCCCAGCAAGGCGACATGCGTGGCGATCGCCCGGCCGCTCCGTTCGATCCAGGGGCGCAGCGACCGGCCGGTGGCAGCCGAATTGACGATTACCGCATCGGCGCAGGCGGCCACCGTTTCCATGCGCTGCCGATGCAGCGCCGCGCCAGAAGGACGCGCATATTCGGGAAATTCGATCGGGATCAGATCGTGCACCATGCACAGGAAACGCGCCCGTTCCCGCCGTAGAATGCGGCGCACCTGCGTCTGGCGGGTGAGGTGATGGGGCGAGACCTGGATATAGACAGGCGGCACCGGGCCGGACGGGGCCGGCGGGCGATGCGGCCACAGCGCCGCCATCAGCCGCAGGACAGAGGGCAGGGAGCGCTGGTGCGGATCGTCGGCTTCCTGCGTCCAGCGACGTTCCAGTTCGTCGAGATAGGCGATGGCCTGTGCCTGCCGCAGCCGGCCATAGAGGCCGGAGGGATGGACGGCGGCGAAGGCCAGCCTATCACTATAGCGCTGCAACAGGCCGCGCGCGTAGGCCATCTCCACCCGGTCCACGCCCGACGGCGTATTGTGGCGCACGCGCGAGATCAGGCGCGAGATGTCGAGAATGACGGCGGTCATCGCCACATCGCCATGAACCGCCCCTGCCAGCGGCGCAAGGGCGCCACCCAGCCCAGCCGGTTGGGCGCGTGGTTTTCCGCCATGCGCCGCACCAGCACTTCGGGCGGACAGGGGAGGCTAGTGACGGGATCGAGATAGCGGGGGTAGAGGATCAGCACCCCGGCGACGAGTTCGTCGAGCGTCAGCGCGCGCCCGCGCCGGTCCGGCACCGTGCCCAGATCGCGGGTCAGCCCCCAACCGGCGTAGAACGGCGTGCCATGGCATGTCACCGCGCGCCCGCGCATCAGCGCCTCGAACCCAGTCAGCGAGGTCAGCACATGCACGGCATCGACCACGTCGAGCAGCGGGGCCATGCCGCCTTCGCGCACGATACGGTCGGCCAGTTGCAGCACCTCCCCATCGGGCACCGCGCCCTTGCGGTGGCCGGCATCGACATCGGGATGCGGCCGGAACCAGATTTCCGCATCCGGCTCCAGCGCGCGGACGCGGCGCAGCAGCTCCAGATTGGAATGCAGCCCGCCGCCGCCGGCCAGCACCGACATGTCGTCCTCGACTTGCGCAGGCACCAGCACAAGCCGCCGCCCTGGCTGACGGGGAGGGGCGGATGAGGCCGCGCCGGTGGAATACTTGCTGATCCCGGCGGCCACGATCGTTTCGCGCAAGGCGCGCGCCCGTTCGATCAGGTCGGGCGCGAAGCGGGTGGAGGCGAGAACCGTTTCGAGGTCGCTGGGGCCGGATGGATCGAAATGGATGCCCTGCCGGTCCACCACGATCGAGGAGGGGGGCACCAGATTGCTGCCCAGGCCCACCGAGCGGACGAACCCGTCCTCCACGCGCACGAGCGGCACGCCCTTGTCTGCGGCTGCGGCCAGCAGCGCAGGCGATACACGCGATGGCCAGATGGCTACCTGACCGTCCTGCCGTTGCGCCAGACCCAGCGCGCGGGCGGGGCGCGAGACGATCCGCAACGGTTGGCCGGGGCACCAAAGGAAGCGACGGATTTCCTCCCGC
Organism: Novosphingobium sp. LASN5T; assembly: GCF_003856955.1. Taxonomy (NCBI): domain Bacteria; kingdom Pseudomonadati; phylum Pseudomonadota; class Alphaproteobacteria; order Sphingomonadales; family Sphingomonadaceae; genus Novosphingobium; species Novosphingobium sp. LASN5T. The sequence goes on along the minus strand of NZ_RQSI01000020.1, from coordinate 9,036 downwards.
TTCCACCACGCCATGCCGCAGGCCGCGACGATTCCCCGGTTGCCGTCGATGATCCGGCGCCATTCGGCCAAGGTCATGATCGTCGCGAAGAGGGTCGTGGCATCGCCGGTAAACGGATCGCGATAGCGCGGCGTGTCCAGCGCGCGCAGGGCAGCCGCTTCCAACTCGGCTTGCCCGTCGTCCGGTGCGCCGAAGCGGCCGGGCGACAGAACGCGCACGGGCACGCCGGCGATGCACGCCAGGGCGACCCATTCGTCATCGCCGTGCGCGACGAGCAAGCCCGCGCCGTCGAGCGCGGACCACGGATCGGTTGCATCCGCGCGAGCGGGTGTGATCCACAGCGCCTCTGCCGCTTCCTGCTGGTTAAGACCGCTGGCCAGCGTTGCGGCTTCACCGGGCGAGCGGGGGCGCAGGACGACCGTGGCAGGGCGCGAAAGCGCGGCGGGCCTTTCCCAGAACGCGCCACCGACTCGCGCCGCGCGGATACGGGCGAACAGCGCTTCCGGATCGCTGTTTTCCGGCGACGCGGAGGCAATGCCGGCGATCGCGACTCCTGCATCAAGGCCCGGAAACGGCGGCGCGCGCAGCAAGGGCTGGGGGGCGGTCGCGCTCAAGGGCGCTGGCCCCACACGGGAACTTCAAGCCGACCGTCCGAACTGCGGCGGATCATGCCATAGCCGCCCGTGGGCAGCTTCAGCGAAGGCAGCGCTGCGGCAACCTCGCGCAAGGCCGGATCGGCGAGCAGCGCAAAGCGGGCGGCGCCGTTGCTGGTCACCAGCAGCACTGGGGTATCAGGACCGGCGGGTGGGCGCGCAAACAGATCCGCCCAGGCCGCGATGCGCGCGGGCGCATTCACGATCCATCCGGATGGCGGTTCGGCGGCGTGGTCCCATGCGTGCAGTGCAGCGTGGCCGATTCGCGCCAGCACGGCGTCCTCGGTCTGGTTCTCGTCCGGTCCGTGGTCGATCTCGGCAAGGAAATCGGCGGGCTCGGGCGTGATGGCCGTGCCTTGCGCCGCCAGGATGGGCGCTGCAGTCTGTTGGGCGCGGAGCAGTGGAGAAACCAGCGCGCGGCCGAAACGCCAGCCCAGTTCGGCGAAGTGGTCGCCCAGCCGGCGGGCTTCCTGTTCGCCTTCGTCAGTCAGCGGAAGATCGGTGCGCGCGCCGATGCGGCGCGGCGCTTCCCCGGCGGCAAAGGTTTTGCCGTGGCGGACGATGACGAACACGGGGCGTTTACGCGGGATAGGGATCGCCGAACCGGGCGATGGCCTCTTCGGCCAGCGTCAGGTCTGCGGGCGTGTCGATTCCGGAAAGGACATGCGGAGGGACGTCCACGGCGATCGTGTCGATCGCCCATCCATGTTCGAGGAAGCGCAACTGTTCCAGACCTTCCAGTTTCTCGTACTGGCTGGCCCGCGCCGATGCGAACCATTCCAGGGCCGGGAAGCTATATCCGTAAAGGCCGAGATGTTGCCAGACCGGAGAAAGCGGTTGTGCCCGCAAACCGTCTTCGCCGCGCAGGGCGGGCAGGATGGTCTTGGAAAACCACAGCGCCCGCCCATGGGGGGCGCGCACGCAAGTCGTGCCGCTGAAAGGCGCCGTCTGCTTGTGCGCGCGCAGGCGGTCGAGCCGGGGCCAGTCGAGCTGGAACACCGGGGTGACGACAGAGGCCGTCCGCTGGCGCAGGACGTCTAGCAGCCCGGCCACGATCGCGGCGGGGGTGAACGGGGCATCTCCCTGGAGATTGACGACGAATGCGGGCGGGGCTGGGCGTGCACGTGCCGCCGCGAAGGCGCGGACGGAGCCGGAATCGAGATCGGTCGAGGTCATGGCGACATCGACGCCAAGGTCGCGGCCATGCGCGGCGATCCGTTCGTCATCGGTCGCCACCACGACCTCGCAATCGCCGGCCTGTGCCGCCGCCGTCCGCGCGATGGCCACGACCCGGTCCAGCAGCGTTCGGCCGGCGATGGGCAGCAAAGGCTTGCCGGGCAGGCGGGTGGACCCGAAACGGGCAGGGATGACGATGATGTCCGGACCGAAATCCTTTCCGGAAACGGCTCCTAAGTCAGGCAATGCCGGCCCTGACGATATCGTGCATGTGCACCACGCCCACCAGCCGTTCGCCTTCGATCACGAACAGCACGGACACCGCGTTTTCGTTGAGGATGCGCAGGGCGTCGGAGCAGAGCATGTCGGGCGATACCGTTACCGGATCGGGCGACATGTGCAGGCCGATCGCATCGTTCAGGTCATGCACCGCGATGCAGCGGCGCAGGTCGCCATCGGTGAAGACGCCGATCAGCCGCTCGGCATCGTCGACGACCGCCGTCGCGCCATAGCGCTTGCGGCTCATTTCCAGCGTGGCGCCCGACAGCGTCGCGTGCCGGGTGACCTTAGGGATCGCGCTGCCGGTGCCCATGACGTGCGCCACGGTGGAAAGCTGCGCACCCAGCCGGCCGCCCGGGTGGAACACCCGGAAGTCGGAAGGGGTGAAGCCGCGCGCTTCGATCAGCGCCACCGCCAGCACATCGCCCAGCACAAGCTGCAGCGTGGTGGACGATGTGGGTGCCAGATCGTTGGGGCAGGCTTCGCGCACCTGTGGCAGTTCCAGACAGATGTCTGCGGCCCGCGCCGCCGAACTGTCGGGATGCGCCGTCGCCACGATCAGCTTGGAGCCGAGGCGGTGGCAATAATCGAAGATGTCGCGCAGTTCGGCGGTTTCCCCCGACCAGGTGATGGCCAACACGACATCGCCTTGCGTGATGACGCCCAGATCGCCGTGGCTGGCCTCGCCCGGGTGGAGAAACACCGATGAGGTGCCGGTCGACCGCAGGGTCGCGGCGATCTTGCGGCCGATATGCCCGCTCTTGCCCATGCCGCTGACGATGACGCGGCCCTTGGTCTGCACCATGGCATCGATCGCCATGTCGAGCGAGTGCCCGAATCGCTGCGTCTGCAGCACGCCTTTCAGGGTCTTCAGCGCCTGAAGCTCGATCTCCAGCGTTTTCAATGCGGAAGCCGTGTAAACCGGCCGGAAATTCTCGATCTTCATTTCCACCTTGGTTCTCTACACTTTTCCCGGAGGCATTTGCCAAGTGCCGTGTGTAGCGGGCGTTTTGCATGTATTTCAGGTATTTGTAACAAGAGAAATTGCCAAAATGACCCCGCTTATCCATGAGGGCAAGAACGCTGAAATCAAGTTAATTTGTGTCTGAAACGGGCGGCTCTGTCCCGGCTTTCGAAAGGTGGCGGAATTCCTCATGCGGCTTTGTGAACGCGACATCGGTGCTGATTCGAAGCTTTTCGCAATCGCCGGCCCCTGTGTGATCGAAAACGAACATCTTACCCTGAGCGTGGCCGAACGCCTGGCCGCCGTTGCCGACAAGCTGGACCTTTTCCTGATTTTCAAGAGCTCCTTCGACAAGGCGAACCGCACTTCGGACCAGTCGTTTCGCGGGCTCGGCATGGATGAAGGGCTGCGTATCCTGGAAAAGGTCCGCGAACGGACCGGGCTGCCCGTCCTGACCGACGTGCACGAAGCTGGCCAGGTCGCGGCGGTGGCGCAGGCGGTGGACGTGCTTCAGACGCCGGCGTTCCTCGCGCGGCAGACCGATTTCATCGCCGCCGTCGCCGCGTCGGGCAAGCCGGTCAACATCAAGAAGGCCCAGTTCATGGCGCCCGACGACATGCGTCAGGTGGTGGCCAAGGCCCGCAACGCGGCGCGCGGGGCGGGGCAGGAGGCCGACGCGTTCCTGCTGTGCGACCGGGGCACCTCGTTCGGCTACAACACGCTGGTGTCCGACATGCGCGGGCTGGCCATCATGGCGGAAACCGGCTGCCCCGTGGTGTTCGACGCCACACATTCGGTCCAGCAGCCCGGTGGCCTTGGCGAACGATCGGGCGGGCAGCGCGAATTCGTCCCCCTGCTCGCCCGCGCGGCCGTGGCGGCGGGCATCGCCGGCCTGTTCATGGAAACCCATCCCGATCCGGACCAGGCCCTGTCGGACGGCCCCAACGCTCTGCCGCTGGACGCTTTCGAGCCGCTGATGCGGCGGTTGCTGGCGATTGATGGGGTGGTGAAGGGGAAAGGGTAGCAGCGCTACGGGCGGCCGGTTGGCTCGCCGTTGGAACGAGCGCGTGGCCATGAGGAGCGGATATTGCGTTATTGGCGCGGCGCTTTGATGAAGTTCTGGCTGTGATCAACGAGCCCTGAGCCTAGACGCGCCCTATTGCATGACCTACAGGATGTCCTGACCACCTAGCGGCAGAAGCAAGCGCGGCTCTAATCCCAGTTGGAGGAATGCTGGGGGTCACGTCAACTACTCTGAATTTCGCATTTTAAACGCAGTCGTGCGGCTTTGGCGTGACCATCAAGGATTGAGTGACATTCTCAAAGTCGGGTATAGGCGTCCACTGCAAGCCCGACATCCTCGTATTCCGTCGCTTTTTTGTTGTGGATGAGCAGGGCCCGGTTGCAAAACTGATTTATAAGTTCGGTGCTGTGCGAGGCTAGTATCATCGCGCGGTCGCTTCTCTTCTCGAACAGTTCGTAAGCGCACTTGCGGTGGAAGTTCTGGTCACCGACGAGAATGATCTCGTCGATGAGATAGCAGTCGAACTCAATAGCCAGCGACAGCGCGAAGGCCAGACGCGCGCGCATTCCAGAAGAATAGGTCTTCACTGGCATCTTTAGCTCTCGGCCAAGTTCAGTGAAATCCTCCACAAAGGCGCGAATTTGGCTATAATTGTGCCCATAAATGCGTGCGATGAATCGGGCGTTGTCGTATCCAGTCAAGCTTCCTTGAAAACCTCCGGCGAAGCCTAGCGGCCAAGACACCGACATCCGGCGCTCGATCCTTCCCGAAGTGGGCATTTCGACGCCACCGATCAGCTTTATGAGGGTCGTCTTGCCTGCTCCGTTACGGCCAAGCAAGGCAATACGGTCGCCGCTGCTTATTGTCAGATTGACGTCTTCGAAAACGCTTTTGCGCGCCCGACCGTGAGTATAACTCTTGGCGAGGTTTCGACAGATTATCATTCGACCACCAAGGTCCGTCGGACCCGACGGCATAAGGCGAGACCGATCAGAGCCGCAATAGCTGAGCAGATGATCGGATTCCATACGTTATAATAAGGAACTACTTTTTCGCCCCATATTCCGCCGCGCATGAGTTCCATGGCATTCACAAATGGCGACCACAGAAGATAGTCGCGTACCGAAGGAGTTAGCCAAGATGCAGAGTTGAAGGTTCCAGAAAATGGAATCATGATGTATGTCGTGACAGGAATAAATTTTTCAAGAACTTCCGACATTTCTGAGAGCGGTGCTATTATTAAACAAATAGATAGCGTAAAAAAACAATAAAGAATCCATCCCGCTAAGAACATTCCTATATCAGAAGGTATAGGAAAAAGGTTAATTGGTATGAGAAGGGAGGCAATGAACAGGTATGCCATCATACTTCCCAGCATTTCGATCAAAAATCGGACGAATATGAAATCGACAACCTTGATCTGGCGGTGGTACATCAGGCTGCCATTTGCAATGAAGACACTTACCGAACGTCCGACGCAGTGGCGAAACAGAGTCAACGGTATATAACCCGAAACAACAAACGGTACGATGCCGACCCCGTGCTCTTCCGGTCCCTTCAGTATGCGCCACATTATGGCGACCAGAGTAGCGAAAAGCAGAGGCTCGACCATGATCCACAGGAAGCCAATGTTTTCCCGGCCGAACCGCGTGTTCAATTCGCGGATCATTAGTGCATGGATGACTCGGATTTGGACGCGCCATCCTTCTTGCACCTTGCGTAGGTTTGAACGGGGCATGGTCATTCGTCCGGCGCGTGCTCGAGAATGCCGACGATCAACATCCATCCGATGAAATACAAGCACGTGGCAGCGGCTGCCACGATGAGGATGTTGAGGAAGCGGTTAGGCAGCAGTGGCATGTCTGGCAAATTCGGTTCGACAACGCGCTCGAGATAGTATTGCTGACGCTGCGCATCCGCACTCGCTTGGACCAGCGCCGCGTTCGCGACATTGAGGTTTTCGGTCGCAAACTCCTGTTCGACAAGGAGATTCTCGTAGCCGCTGAGTTTGGATGCTATACCGCCCTTTGATCCGACCACACGACTGTCCTGAGCGCCGATCTGAACGGAAAGCGCATTCACGCGGTTTTGCAGCGCCGGTATCGACGGGTTCCCGGGTGTTACACGCTGCATCTGATCCAGTTGCGCTTGGAGTGACGCTCGCTGGGCGATAAGGCCGTTCGAGATTCCCAGAACGCCGCCTGCCTGCACGGTGGGATCGATTAGCTCCTGGGAATTTCGATATTGAGCCAAGGCTATTCGGGCTGCCTTGGCTCGTTCCGTGGCCAGATTGACCTGCCGCTGCGCTTCGGAAATCGCACGTGTACGTATGCGATCGTTAAGCCGATTGACCAAGCCTTCACTTAATTCCAAGAGTCGCCGATTTACTGAATAGGCACTCTCAGCAGTAAATCCCCTGACTTTGATGATCGAAGTCCCGGTTTCAGTATCGAGCTGTGCATCGACCTGCTTCCTGTAAAACTTATACAACTCCTCAAAGCTGTTAGCGTGCAGAGGCTGTGGGAAGCGTGAGAGGAAATCCACCTTCTTAGCGGCATAGAGTGAGCGAAAGCCGGGATTTTTCTCCAACTCATTAAGTGCGTCACGCGAACGGACGAAATCGAGAACCTCGTTGGCTTGCTCCTGTCCACCCGATAACCCGGTTGTCTGGACCAAGCTGGCGAGAGAGGATATCTGTGAGCGCTTTTGGTCAGGGCTCTTGATGACGAAACGGGATTCCGAAACGTAGATGTCGGACGCTAAGAGCCCATAGTACAGCGTTGCCAGCACCGTGGGTACGATAACGAAGACAACGAACCAGCGCCGCTTCTTCACCCATTGGGAGAGTGAGGAAGGGCTGGCTGCGATGTCGGACGGGAACGAATGCTCAACGTTCATAAATATCTTTTGCAGGACCTCGGGGGCGGTTTGACCGGCAATGTATGCCAGTTGCGCTAAGCCAACATCGGGTAGGGTGCAAGGCCGGCATGCAGCTTGATCCGCAATCTGTGAGCGTTCCGTCTCAAAAATGCGGGGTGCTCTTGTCCGTCAGGTCTTCCTTCAGCCCGGCCATGCTGTCGCAACGCAGGCATGGCGTCAGGTCGCTGGTGCCCGTTGTCAACGCCGACCGAAGATTCCCCAGAAGTGCCGATGTAAAATTCCCCAGTCCAGGCTTTCGGTGATCAACCGTATCGGTGATCGAGGGGGCGCTCCTTTGGTGGCCTTCCGCGCCGGCGTGGCGGGGGTGGCGGTGTGATGGTGGCGATGGTCCTGGTGTGTTCGGGGATGAGATCGGTGTGGGCACGCAGCCGGTAACTGGCGCCCTCGATCTGGATGACGATGGCGTGGTGCAGCAGACGATCCAGCAGGGCGGTTGCGACGACAGGATCGCCGAAGACCTCACCCCATTCGGCAAAGCCGCGGTTGGAGGTGAGGATCATGGCACCTTTTTCGTAGCGTGAGTTGACGAGCTGGAAGAAGAGGTTGGCCCCGCCCGGGGTGACCGGCAGGTATCCGATCTCGTCAACGATCAGAAGGCTGTTGCGGTTGAAGAAGCGTAGCCGCTCGGGGAGTCTGCCATCACGTTCGGCGCGTACCAGCATGTCGATCACTTCGGCCAGGCTGGCCCTGTAGACCCGCTTGCCGGCACGGACAGCTTCGACGCCGAGCGCCGTTGCCAGATGGGATTTGCCGGTTCCGGGCGGACCCAGCAGGTGGACGACCTCACCGCGTTCAATGAAGTCGAGCTGGGCGAGCGCGATGATCCGGCTGCGATCAAGCGATGGCTGGAACGAGAAGTCGAAGCCCTCGATGGTTTTCATGGGTACGAGGCGGGAGGTCTTGACGCCCATGGTGAAGCGCCGGCTCTCGCGGTTACCATGCTCGTGGGAGAGCAGGATGTCGATGGCCTCAAGCGCGGTCATCTCGCCCCGCTCGAGGCAGCGCATGGTATGATCCAGGGCTTCGAGGGCGCGAGGCATCCTGAGGCCGACCAGGCTGGCGCGGATGCTGTCGATGATTTCGGTCACGGCCGCACCTCCACACCGGCCAGGCGCCTGCCGACGGCCTCGTAGATGCTGAGTGAGCGACGCCCGATCTCCCGGCCAGTGGCAGGAGGCGGCGCTTCCTGCCGGATCTGGGCGAGCTTGCGGTGAACGGGATCGACACGGCGTTGATTGCGCCCATCGAGCACGGGATGCACCGCGATCAGCCTGCGGTCCTCGAAGATCCTGATCTCGCGCGGATGGTTCTGGACTTCGACGACACGCTTTCTCGTCGCATCGGGCACCGAGTAAAGGTTGCCGCCGACCGATACCATGCCTTCATGGCTGACCCGCCGTTCGACGGTAAGGACGGCATTGTAGGCCGCGGCAGGCAAGGCCGTCAGCGCGATCCCTTCCTCGGCGAAGTGCTCGGCAACGATGCGTCCCGTCGTTGCGTGACGACGCACGTTGGCAACCGTGTCGAGCCAGTTGCGGAACTGGCCATTGAGATCCTCGGCATTTTGGAAGGTGCGACCCAGGAAGAAGTCTTGGCGGATATAGCGGAAGGGACGCTCGACCTTGCCCTTAGTCTTGGCGCGATAGGGCCGGCAGGCGCGCGGCAAGGCACCGTAGTGGTCGAGCAGCGACACCAGCGACCGGTTGTAGATCACGACGCCTTCGGCATCCTCGTCAATGACTGCGGTCTTCATCCGGTCGTAGAGGACCTCGCGCGGAGCGCCGCCCATCGCATCGAAGGCATCGATGTGACATCGCATGACCGTCTGCAGGTCTTGGGTCGGGCAGAACCTGCCCCATAGCCACCGGCTATGGCCAAGCACCATCGAGAACAGCCAGAACACCTTCACGGCTCCAGGCTCGTCGGTGAACGCGACGCGGAACTGGGCAAAATCAACCTGGGCCTGCCGGCCGGCAGTGGTCTCGAACCGGCGTTCGAAT